>CANJHD010000133.1 GCA_947474065.1 Planctomycetaceae bacterium | reverse complement strand
TTTCCGATGGACAGCACCGAGTTCGAAGCCACTCCTGTGATCACCGATATGGTGAACGGTTCGTACGCAGGTGCCGAGGGCCAAGTGGATTCCGTGCTGACCATGTACTGGCCGCTCCCCTGGCACACTGCTCGCTTTGCGATTGTTGACCCTGCTTCATGGCGCACGTGGGCCGCGCGCGGATCAGAACAAATTGCCGCTCTGCTGCCACTGCTCGGTCGATCGACTGATGACGTTCTACAGGTTCGTTGGACACGATGGGGTCACGCCCTGCCGGTTGCCACTCCGGGTTGGTACGCCTCAGGCGCGCCGGAACTTCTGCGCAGGCCGCTCAACGGTTGCGTGTGGTTTGCCAATCAAGACAACTGGCTGCTGCCAGCCGTGGAGACGTGTCTCCTGGAAGGTCGCAGCGTTGCCGCGCAGATCAACGCTGCACTCGGGTAAGACCTGAATTGCACACGCCGCACTTAGCGCGGTTGTGCAACGTGGTCGCCCGAATCGCTGTACTCGGTGCCGCGAATGCCCTCGCCTGCCCAGCGGTCGTAGGTGCCCCAGCCACCGTGACCCATGGGCGAAGCGTATGGACCAGCGTTTGGCCCAAGGTTGTTGCCTAACTGCGTGCCCGAACCCCAGTACGCGCCAGGATTCGCAAACTGCTGCGGCGGGTGGAAACCGTTGGGACGTGCCAACGGTGAATACCCCCAGTTTCCGCCAAGATCCGAGCCCATGCCGTTCCAAGAGCGGTACGCCGCAGCGGGATATCCGTACTCATTGCCCGGACCACGGAACGCTGCCGGCGCATCGCCAGCCGCGCCTTGGAACTGGCGATTGATTGCCTGCTGATTCTCTGCTGCAGCTTCAGGAGAAGCGTCGCGACGCGAGCCTTGATTGGCTGCGCTGTGAATATCGGTTCGTCCCGCATTCGCCATGGAGCCGCGCGCAGCTGGCCACGAACGTTGATCAATCGGCTTGTTCCGCTCGGCGTTGCGCTTGGCGGCATCGGCAAGACCCTGCTTCTGCCAGTCCGAGTGATTCGCTGACCAACGGTTGTAGTACGGGTGCCACTGATTCATCCACCAGCCCCAGTGATTCCAACCCCACCAGTTGTTCATGCCATAGCCCCATCCGACGTTCCAGCCGGAGCACCAACCCCATCCGCCCCAACCGTCGCCGGTGAGGTACATGGGATTCACATCAGCGCTTCCGTAGTACGCGTAATCGTCGTTCGGATCATCCGGCGGCGAGAACGTGCCCGTCTGCGAGTCATAGGTTGCATCGCTGCCGTAGGTCGCTGGGTACGCGCGGTACGCGCTGCCTGCAGGCGCTGCATACGAACGACCCGTTCCATACACCGGCGTTCCATCCATCAAATACGTTCCGAGGTATCCAGGTGAAAATCCAAACGTCACCGTGTCCGGCGTTGCGCCAAAGACCCACACATAGGTGCACGGATACGCCGGGCACGAGGTCGGGATCGCATAGATCGCGCCCGGAATGTTCTCTGCGAGCGCCCACGGTCCAGTGACCGACGGCGCAACAAACCACGCACCCGAATCGCAGCAGTATGCCTTGCCATCAAACATCAGAACTGGCTGCGAAGCACCAGGCAACCACTTCACTGACGATCCTTCGATTGACTGCCACGCCGTGTTGCCTTCCGGCATGCCACCAGCGACGGAGAACTTCGGCTGCGCACCTGCGCGGTTGAGCGTGACGGTACGAATCTCACGAGCGGCAAGCGTCGCTTCGTTGGCCTCGTCGGTGCCGGGCACCGCAGCGCGTGCGCCGTCGTAACGCTTGGTGCGAGGGAGACGTGCGAACTGCGCAGGAACCGCGCCCGGCATCACCGCGCTCCACGCGCCCGTGCCCAGTGAAGCGGTCATAAACCATCGCCCGGAAGCCAACAGATAGAACGCGTTTCCATCGGTGGTCAGCAAGATGCTGTTGGTGTTCTTCACGCACTGCACGCCGGGGCATGCATCGCCAAGCACTGGACTTCCATCAATGGAAACCAACACGGTTGGCTTGGTAGACACCACTACCGAGGCGGGCTTGAGTGTCGGGGCCTTAACGAGCGGTGGAACCGCGGAGACGGATGTTGGCAGCGCGGGCGCCTTGCCCAATGCAGCCAAGACATCCGCAGCAGGAGGCGCGGACGCAGCGGCATAGCCAGACTCCATCACAGCGGACGAAACCCACGCTCCACCAACGCGCGTCCACCATGCGCCATCCTTTGACTTCAGCAATACGGATGCGGTGTTGGTGACCATCGTCCATCCGGTGGCGCCGAGCGGAGCCATCCGCGGTGCGCCGTCGACAGCAACAAGCACCGTGGGCTTCTGCGTCACAGTGATTGCAGGCACTTCCGCAACAACGCCCGGTGTTGAACTGCCGCGCGCATTCACGAGCCGCATGTTCTGCAGCAAGATTGGTCGAGTGGTTGTCATGGCCACCACATAGAGCGCCTGCGAGAGCGCCTTCACATCAGCGTCGGAGGCTGGCTTGCCATCAATCGTCAACGCGCGCACTGCAAACTGATTGATCTCCACTTCGCCCGGAACATCGGCAGCCATCATCTCGGCCTGCAACTGTGCATTGCCAGTGACCGTCTTGCCATCAGCGCCGTCCATGGAAACCTGTGTGACCAAGTACGCACGGGCGCCGTCGATGCCGGTGACGCGTGGCTGAAAGACCCGGTAGGTCTTGCCGTTGGAAGTGATGTCCTGCGGCCAGAGATTTGGGTGCGCAGGCGTGGCTGGATTTTGTGCGGGGGCAGCGCTGTTCCCCGCCGAAGGCGCGGGGGCGCTCGCGGGAGGCGCGGCGTTGCCAACGGCTGGCGCCTGGGTGGAGGCAACGAAGGCGATGGAAAGGCTGACGAGGGTGGAGGCGATTGTGGGGATCATGTGGATCATGTTGTTCCAAGAGGCGCGGTGCATGCGCCGAGCGGGACAAAGTCTACCGCCACCGATGGTGCTGACATTGGCGCGCCCGGCCGCGCGAAACTCACTGACGGCGCGATTCGTGTCGCGCCACCAGTGAGTCCCATTCCGGCCCGAACGCCCACTGGTAATTGCGCCATCGGCCGATGGACGAACGATTAATGGGCGATTGCACCTGCGCATGGCTCAGTGTGAACGCCACGCGCGTGTTCTCCTCGGGGCGGAGCACTTCGTCCGTCA
>CANJHD010000132.1 GCA_947474065.1 Planctomycetaceae bacterium | reverse complement strand
CGACGCTGCGAGTATCGCCTTGGAAAGACGGGCAAATTCCTTTCATGCAGCGGATATCGCGAACAGATTCCCGTGGAGCTGCCGCCAGCAAAGGTGCCGGCGAAACCCGCGAAGAAGAGTAAGGCATCGTCCAAGCCAGCCAAGCCGGTCAAGCCCCGCAAGGTGAAGACGCAGCCGGCGTGCGCGTATGCGGCGCCGGTGAATCGTCAAGGTAAGCCGCTGCTGCCGGAGAAGGTGGACATTCGCTGCCCAGTGGATGGCTCGCCGATGATTCTGCGTACCGGTCGCTTTGGTGACTTCCTCACGAGCGTCAACCGCGAGACTGATTTCATTCTCAACATCGACAAGAAGGGCGGACTGAAGTTCCCGTCGCCGCCGCCGTACGTGACCGAGCTGCCCTGCCCCAAGTGCAGCGCGCCGATGAATCTGCGCACCGGTAAGCGCGGGCCGTGGCTTGGATGCAGCAAGTTCCCCAAGTGTCGCGGTCGCGAGAGTTGGGCAAAGATCCCGGTGGAGAAACAGCAGGCCTTGGAGAAGGCGCTGGCGATCCACGAGGGCAATCAGCCGAAATTTGATATCGCTGCGCTTGATGGCACCCCACTCAAGGAGGGGACGCCAGTAGTGGCGTTGGTCATCCCGGGCGAGGAGGCGAAGTTGAAATTCCACGCAGACTGGGACGCGGAGCAGCGAGCGTTGGGTGCCACGGGGTAACGGGGATATGGGCGCTACCCCGCCGCCGCTGAGTCTCTCATCTCCATCGCTTCTCTATATGCACCGGCGACCCGATTGGGTCGCCGGTGCTTCGTTGTGCCTCATAAACGCCAGCGCATAGCCGTCCTGGATCAGCACATGGAACAATGTGCCAGCAAATCCGACGCCTGATTCTGAAATTCTCGCGATGATTCCTTGCATCGTCAGAAATCCGGGGCATAGTCAGGCTCTTGCGCTTCCCTGCCTCCTCTCTTAGTTTGGAGGCACGCGAGAAATACTTTTGAGGGCGGATTCAGGGAGATTGGCTGATTTTCCCTATGTTTCGCCCTTTGACTGCCCTTGTCGTACCTGCTTTCATCCTTTCCGTATCCGGGACCGTCTCAGCAGCCGTGCTGAACGTGAAATTCACGTCCCAGGCTCTTGGCCTTGGAAGTAGTGAGATCAACGAAGGAACCACCGTTGAGTCGAACATCGCTGGCAAACTCATCACAAGTTCCGTTACTGGCTTCGGTAGCACCTTGTTCGTGCAGCGCAGCGGTCTCGCGGGATCAGGCACGATCTCAGACCCACTGCTTCTCAAAGTCACCTGCCGTACGCGCCTTGACACCGTGACGGGGCTCCCCGGATCCGGTGGCAGCGAAGGCAACAACAATAATGTAAGCAGTTTCGACACCACAGTTACATCGGCGAGCCACGACTACCAAGCCGGAGTCCTATACGTCTCACGTAATGGAACCACTTCCGTTGGCAAGGATGAAGGCTTAGGAGTCCGCGCATTTGCCACGAATTCCAGCGGTCTTCGCACCTTCTCAAGCGGCAAGGCGAAGATCACCGGAAGCATCGAGATGAGCGGCGGTACTGGCCCATCCGCCTTCGATCCGAGCCCAACCGACGAGCCGCTGGACGAGGAAATCACCGTTGAATACAGCCCAACTTCGCAGATGGTCGGCGACAGCATCGCTGTCTCGCTCTCGAAGTTCCAAACGGGCGACCGCATCGAACTCACCATCAATCTAGTTGGCGGAAGCATCCTGCACTTCGCATCGCTCAGCGATTCGAGCAGCGCCCTCGACTCGCTCGGAAACAACGTCCAGAAGCTCTCGTTCTCTAAGTTGTCCGGTCTGTCATCGACGGCCGTCGTCAGTTCGTTCACCATTCGCGCCATCGGCGATGGGTCCGGAAGCGATGGCTCGAGCAACACGACAACCGGCAACGAGGGTGTACTGCTTTCCGGTCTGAGCGGAACGCTTGTTCCTGGTCCGGGTGCTGCCAGCCTCTTGGCAGTTGCTGGACTAATGGCCGCTCGCCGTCGCCGCTGAACCGGACTGCGTACACACGCGCAATTCCTCTGAAACAGAAACTCCCGAGCCGTCGATTGACGGCTCGGGAGTTCTTTTATTGGGGACAGGGGTGAACGGCACCTATTTAACGGCACCTATTTCGGTGCGGATTTGGAGCGGTTGGGGTAGGCGATGAGGACGATCGCGAAGCAACCGATGGCCATCCACATGGGGACGCTGAACAACTTTGCGTAGTCCATCGTGCCGCTTGCCTTCGCCCAATTGCCCACGATGTTCGCCGCAACAATGCTGCCGACGATCGTTCCGATACCGACGATCACCAGATTGAACAAGCTCTGTGCCGTGGCACGAATGTCACCTGTGGTGTTCTCGTCAACAATCATGAAAGCCACGAAGATGAAGCAGCCGAAGCAGAGACCGTGCAGCGCAATGCCCGCCATCACGAATGGCAACGTTGGCATGAACGCCCACAGAGCCATGCGCAACGCATAGGCAGCAAGTCCGATCAACAAGAGATGCTTCCGAGAGAACCACTTGGTGAGGAACGGCATCATGGCGAGCACCAAAATCTCCGTCATCTGGCCAATGGTCATCAAGCCACCACCAACGCCGAACACCTCGCTGATGGTCTTCTCAAATGCGCCCTTCTCCACAATTGAAGCCTGAACGCCACCAATAAATGCGTCCGCCTGCACAAAGTAGAACTGATGGATGATGCTGACCGGGACTGCAATCAGAAAGAGCAGCACGAGCGGCATCTTGGCAACCTCGCCAAATGCCTCGAGCCATGCAGTGTTCTGCTTCGCATTCCGCGCGGGCGGCGTATTGGGAAGCATGAAGCAATACAAACCCATCAGCACGCCAAGACCAGCACTGATCTGGAACGCAACCGCGCGCCCAGCGTTCTGCGCGGCAGTCACTTCGTCAGCACTCACACCAACCGGCGTGTGGTAACGGAACAAAATCTGACCAACGGTGATTCCCACCGCGATCCAACCAACCGTGCCCCACACGCGGATCGGACCAAAGTCCGTGTCGCGGTTCGGAATGTGTGCGAAGGCCAGCGAGTTGGTCAAGGCCATCGTCGGCGCGTACACCAATCCGTACAGCGCAGAGAGCGCTAGGAAGTAGTTGAACTGGCCAGTGATTCCCATAAGGAACACTAAGAGTGCGCCCACCAAGTGGCTCACGCCAAGAATCTTCTGCGTGGCGAAGGTTCGGTCGGCCAGCTGTCCAGCAAGGAACGGGCCAAAGATCGCGCCGAGCGCGCCGGCAGAGAAGCAGTAGCCAATCTGTTCTCCGGTGAACTTCAAGTGCCCGGAGAGGAACGAATACAGAATCGG
>CANJHD010000131.1 GCA_947474065.1 Planctomycetaceae bacterium | reverse complement strand
CTGGTTCGTGACGAGCTCGCGCCGGAGTTTCATCCGGTCCTTGGGCTGCTTCTTGACACCGCTCAGCAAGGGCAGCATCCGCAGGAGTTCCGTACGGTGATCGCTGAATTACGCCCGGCAAAGGTCGCGCGCCCTCTGTTTGCGGTGGAGCAGCGAAGCGCTGCTTTGGTCGCTCGCGCGCAATGTATGGCGAGTCCCATGTCTCGAAGATGGCGGCTCTGGCACGTGGATGCTCCGCTTAAGTTCAAGGCGTTGCATACGGCGCAGTGGATCACGGAACGCCATCCCGACTTCGTCATTCGCGCGGATATGCGCGGCGATCTCCGCGTTTCCGTACTTGCGGCGCTGCGGTTCGATGAGGGGGCAGGCAATAGTGAATTGGCACTTGCGCGCGCCGCGGGCGGAAGCCGCGCCCAGATCCGCAACGCGCTCGACAATTTGGAGATGACTGGTCGTGTGCGCCGCCTGAGCGCATTCAGCAAGACAAAGCCTGTGGGTACTCATGGTGGCGCGGGCACCGGAGCGCCGAATCACAATGCAACCCACATCGAATTGCTGCGATTTGGGTGAGCCTTGGGGGCACCTGCGGACCTGACTGCTGCCGCCATGCTGGTGACTGGTCCGCAACTACGCCCCCAAACGCTCCTGCGCTACCGGGGCGTGTGCATTTCTGCCTGCCCACTCCCCGATCACCCGCACGGCGCTCCGCATAGCCTCCGCGCATCGAAGCGCTCGTTCCAACTCCTGCTCGTCGCAACGCATGGTTTGCCATGCTGCTGATCTGTGCGTTCGCGGTGCTGGCGTATCTCCCCGCGCTGCAAGCAGGGTGGATCTGGGATGACGACTCGTACATCCTTGACAACCCCGCAGTGCAATTGCCCGATGGCATCCTGAACGTGTGGGTGCCGGGCGCCACGCCGCAGTATTACCCGCTGGTGTTCGTCAGCTTCTGGGTGCAACACGCCTTGCACGGGCTCGATCCATTTGGTTACCACCTGGTGAATCTGCTGCTGCACCTGACGTCAAGCGTGCTCTTGTGGCGGCTGTTGGTGGCGCTCCGCCTACCGGGCGCACTCTTTGCAGCCGCGCTCTTTGCCGTGCACCCCGTGCAGGTGGAGACCGTGGCATGGGTGACCGAGCGAAAGAACGTTCTCTCCATGGCATTCAGCCTGGCATCACTCCTGGCGTGGGTGCGATTCCTGCACGACACGCGCCCGTTCAGCGCGCGTGCAGGCTGGTGGGGCGCGTCGTTCGTCCTCTTTGCACTCGCCATGCTCTCAAAGACCACCGCGGTGGCGGTGCCCGTGGCGATGGCCGCGATCGCGTGGTGGCAACCGTGGACGGAAGGAACGTTGACACCAGCGTTCGCGAAATCCGCCCGCGCTGCCTCTACCCCCACGAAATCTCCGCTCACACACTTCACGCGTACCCCTGTACCGGCAGCCAACTCCGCGCGATCAATATTCGCCTTAGTTCTCCCGTTCTTCGTACTGGGCATCGCACTCGGACTGTTCACCGCGTGGGTTGAAGCCACATTCGTCGGCGCGCGCGGAGCAGAGTTTGCACGTCCAGCACTCGAACGACTGCTGCAAGCAGCACAAGCGTGGTGGTTCTACCTCGGCACATGGTGTTGGCCGCGCGGTCTGATGTTCGTGTATCCGGCGTTTGACGGTCCGGCATGGCTTCCATGGTTTGCATTGGCGTCTGGCGTCTCAGTGGCAGTCGCGGCCATCGTCGCCCTGCGGCGCGGCGTGCGCGGCGCGATGGTGGTATTCCTCTGCTATTCAGCGGCCGTCTTCCCGGCGCTCGGATTCATCAATCTCTATCCGCTACGGTTCGCACCCGTTGCCGATCACTTCGGCTACGCAGCAAGCGCCGTGCTGGCTCCGGTCGCCGCGTGGTGCCTCGTCCGTGCATGGCGAGCCATCAACGATCGCGGTGTTCCGTGCGCCCTCGGCTCAGCACTCGCAGTAGTGCTCGTTGCATCGCTCGCCGTCATAGCGCGCGGATACACCGCGAAATTTGCCAACGTCGAGACGCTTTGGCGCACCACGCTGGCAGACAACCCGCGCGCGTGGCTCGCTTCCAACAATCTGGTGAGCATGTTGCTGACCAACGTGCAAGAATCAATGGACGCCGGCGACACCGCGGCGCGCGACCGCGCCCTGGACGAAGCCGCGCGCCTTGCAGAAATTTCCGTGGAACTCGCCGGCACGATCGACATGCCCGTGCAGTCAAACATGAGCGAAGTCCGCCGGCTGCAGGGCCGCCTGCCCGAGGCGCTCACCGCGCTGGACGCCGCGCTGCTTCTGGAACCAAACGCCCCCGGCCCGCATTGGCAGCGTGGACGCATCATTGAACTCATGGGGGACTTTGCCGGCGCGGAGGCGGATTACGCCCGCGCCGTGGAACTCTCTCCGCGCAACGGCATCTACCTTCGCGAATGGGTGCGCTGGCTCACCAAGTCTGGTCGTCTGCGCGAGGCCAGTGACATTGCCGCGCGCATTGTTGCGGTGGACCCTAGTGATGCCGAGTCCCTTGCCAATCTCGGCGCGCTTGAACTGGAAATCGGCGAAATCCCCGCCGCGCGCCGCGACCTCCGTCGTGCATTGACCATGGCGAACGGTCCGCTCGCAACGGTGATCGCGGTGCGCTGCGCGCGTGCGTGCCTTGCGCCTCCGGTTGATCCAGAATCTGCAGCGCAGGCGCGCGCTATCGCCGAACAGCTTGTGCGCGAAACCGAGGGCGGCGATCCGCTTGCATACGTCTTACTTGCACACGCGCAGGCCACGCTCGGCGATCCAAAGGCGCGTGAAACCCTCGCACGTGCCGATGAATTGCTTGCAAAGTCTTCCGCTGAAGTACGGGAATTGGCCGCAGCGGAACGCGCCGCAACGGAAGCGCTCTTGTCCGCAAGCAGTCCAGCAGCAACGCTTTCGCGCTAGCAGTTGGTATGCGGATGGCATGTACGCCGGTCCTCGTCACACAAACGCAATGTGGAAGATTTCCCGCGTATTTCGCCCACTATTCATGCACATCCAGCACCGCGCGCTCGCGCATTTCCACAAATTGCTGCGCATAGAGATCGTGGTACTTGCCGCGCGCACGCATGAGTTCAGCGTGCGTTCCGCTTTCAACGATCCGCCCGCCGTCAACCATCACAATGCGCGTGGCCCGGCGGATGGTGCTGAGTCGGTGCGCAATCACAAATGAGATTCGATGCGCCAGCACGCGGTCCACCGCACGCTGAATAGTGCGTTCCGTTTCACTGTCCACGCTTGACGTCGCTTCATCCAAGATGAATACATCTGGATCCTTGAGGAACGCGCGCGCCAATGCAATGAGTTGCCGCTGCCCAAGACTGAGCCGTT
>CANJHD010000130.1 GCA_947474065.1 Planctomycetaceae bacterium | reverse complement strand
TATGACCGCAAGGAAGTCAAAGACTTGATGGCGTACCTGCGCTTAGTGGCGAACGCTGCTGACGATGTTGCGTGCGGTCGCATTGTGAATGTGCCTACGCGTGGGATGGGTGATTCGTCGCTCACGCGCATTGAGCGCATTGCAGCTGTGCAGCAAATTCCCATGCTTGCGGCGCTGCGTTTTGCGCGCGAGGCGGGCGTTGCGGATCGCACCGCGCGCAAGATTGATGAGTTTGCATCCATGCTGGCGCGCTGGCGACAAGTGATTGAACTTGGGGAGCCGGACGCGCTGGCTGCATTTGTAGAAATGGTGCTTGATGAAAGCGGTCTGCGTGACTTTGCCGACGGCACCGATGGCGATGACCAAGAGCAGCGCCGCCTGAACTTGGACGAAACCGTCAACGCCGCGGGCGACTTTGAGTTACCTGATGACCCTGCCGGCGCGCCGCCAACATTGTTGCGTGCGCTGCAGGGGTTCCTGCAATCCGTGGCATTGGTGGCGGATTCCGATGCGTATGACTCCGACGCGGGATCGGTGACCTTGATGACGCTGCATGCGGCCAAGGGTCTTGAGTTTGAGATGGTCACCATGATCGGCTGCGAAGAAGGCCTGCTGCCACACATGCGTGCGCGCGAAGGTGATGAAGATATTGAAGAAGAGCGACGTCTCTGCTTTGTGGGCATGACGCGCGCCAAGCGGCAGCTCTTGATGACGCACGCTGCGCGCCGCACCGTGCGCGGCATGCGCATGAGCGCGATGGAGAGCGAGTTCCTGCGCGAACTTCCAGAGCCAAATGTTGAACGCACTGACTTGGCGTCCAGTTGGATGGACGGCAGCGGCGATGGCTCTGGAGAAGGCTCGGACGGCATCGACGAGCCGTGGGCAGACGAGTTTGACAAGCCGCGCGGCCTCGGCGCGCAGTTTCCGGTTGGCTGCATGGTGCGTCATCCGCTCTTCGGCACCGGCACTGTGCAAGCGATCTTGCCGCGCGGCAGTGTCACCAGCGCGCGTGTGTCATTCCGCACCGTGGGCGTGAAGACGCTGGTGCTGGAGTACGCGAAACTGGTTCGATTACAGACGTAGAGTGAAAAAAAAAATAGAAGATTGAATGCAGCATTCCGCTCGGCTGGACGTAGAGTGAGCCCATGGGGAACAATCAACTCAGATCATCGATCGCAGTGTTCGCCTTGGGGCTGTCGAGCACTGTGCATGCCGCGTTCGTGGGTGTGTTTGGAGCAGCCAATGCCAATCAGTGGTTCGATGCGGCGGTCGGCTTCAGCACCATCGCATTCACTGGCCTTCCCGAGGGGACACAGGTGACCGAGCAGTATGCCTCGCAGGGAATCCACTTTCACCTTCCGCCCTCAGGCAACGGGAACTGGATTCACGCCAGCGCGTCGATGTATCCGCAGGATGGTTGGGGGCTCCTGGGGGCTGAAGTGATCAAGATGACTTTTGATACGCCGATGAGCGCGTTCGCCGCGTACTTCCCTGGTTCCGCAGAATTCGAGTTTTTCTCGGGCGCCACCTATCTCTACTCACGGCTCCGCGTGGGCGATATCAACAGTTTCGCGGGGTTCACTTCCAGTCAGTCCTTCGACCGGGTCGTGATGCGCGCGAACGTGCCAGTCAACTTCGGCCTGTTCGCCGACAACGTGTACTTCTCTCCGGTGCCCGCACCGTCGGTGCTGGCGCTTGCGGCGGTGGCGGGGTGCATGCGCGGCGCGCGGCGTGGACGGGCGTGAGGATCACCGCTGAACGACTCCGAGTGTTGACTGCATCAGCTCTTGCATTGCTGCTGTGGATTGCCGCGCCTGCTGCACGCGCTGGTGGTCCGGTGCTTCCGGTGTCGTTCGCCGTGAAGCCCTCGTGGGTGCTGCGCCACTTGGTGGAGTCCGGCGTCCACATTCCGCACGAGCAGGTGCTTGCCGCGCTGCAGGCATACGTGGATGGCCTGGAACAGGCCACCATGCAGGCGATCGACGCGGGCAAGGGTGCGCTGTCTGACTCGGTGGATGACCTGCGCCGACGCCAGGATTTGGTGAACCGTGCGTCGAACGCGGCGACGCGGCTTCGTAATGAACTGTTCGATGCGTTGGCCGCGGCGGCACGGCCCGAGGATCGCCCGGTGATCGATGCGGTGCGCGCCAACGAGGCGGTGCGTGCCGCCGAAGCCGAGGTGCAGGGGCAGGTGGGCATCGTCTCTTTCAGCATGCCCGACGACCTTGGCGGATGGGTGATGCCGATGGGTGCATGGGGCGGCACGCCCGAGGAATACCGGCACCGCGTCCTGCTGGCGGCGACGAATTCCGAAGCGCGGGTGGCGGCGCTTGTGTTGGCGCGCAAGCGCGTGGCGGAGGCCGAGCTCGACGCCGTGCGCAATCCTCCCGCTGAACGAAGCGTGCAGGTGAAGCGTCCAGACGGCACGATGGGCACCATGGTCATCCCCGCCCAGGCGTCCCGCGTGGACCCGCTGGAGCCCGGCACCGACGTCGGCGACCGCCTGTTGCGCGCGCAACTTGATTCGTACCGCACGATCTTGCCGCAGCTCACGCCGGACGAGCGTGCCGAACTCCGGCAGTTGTGGGTTCCGCGGATGCTTGGGGTGGACGCCGCGCCGCGCGGTATCACGCCGCTCATGACCGGCTCGCACGCCGTGTCCCCGTATGTGACCGAGATTCTGCGCACCGGCGGGTTGGACGATGCGGCGCGCGACGAGATCCGCCGCGTTGGTCGCGCTTGGGTGAAGGACGACGATGCGCTGATCGATGGCGCGATGAAGCGATTGGTGGAGACGGGCAAGCAGGCCGATCTCTCCGATCAGCGCGACGCGCGCATGGAAGAGGCGCGGCAGCAGTTCGCCGCGATCAAGGGGCTGGAGTGGCTCGCCGTGACGGACCGCATGGCGCCTTGGCCGCTCGAAGGTCTGACCGACGCGAGCAAGGATGACATCCGCGAATTTGGGCCCGGCCTGGGGTCACCAAGCGCCAACACCTTCGCTCGCATTGAGAGACTGCCCGAAGGATTCCCGCCGGGCTGGTCGGGCGACTCGGAGGCCCAGTTTGCCGAACTGCTTCACCTTGATGACGCGCAGCGCGCAGTGCTGGCATCGGTGGTCGCGGACGCGCGTGCGCGTTGGGAAGCCGAGGTGCGTCCGCTTGCAGTGGCGGCGGCGCCGATGTTGATTCGGCAGGCAGCATTCGATCAAGCCGCCATGTCCCAGTTTCTTACCGCGCAGCGTGGTTCGAACGATGCAAAGTTGAAGGCCTGGTCAACGGCCACGGCCATCGACGACGCCGCCTTCGACGCGCTCCGCGCGGGGCTCGGCGAGCGCTTTGACGCCGGCGGGCTGGCGCTGGCGCGCGCCTGGCGCGAGGCGC
>CANJHD010000129.1 GCA_947474065.1 Planctomycetaceae bacterium | reverse complement strand
TCGGGCGCGCCAAGGAACGCTGGAACGCGCCACGGCGACTGGGTATCGACTCCACTCCAAGCAAGTTCGGCGGCAGCCGGCAGCGCGTCTGGAACATCTTTGAGACGCAGGGCAACCTCGCCGATACGAATCACGGCCAACGGTTGCAGCGGCGGCTGCCAAGAATCCCATCCGGATTCGTTCCATTGCAGCGTGCATTCACGGTCGAAACGTTGCGACTGCTCGAAGCCGCATGTGATGGTCTGTTGAGCAGCGCTCCACGCCGCGTGTGCTGCGGCGGTTTCTGCAAACTCAAGTTCCGAAGCTTCGCGACTAACCGATTCCCAGCGGTTCTGCTCCTCGGCAAGTGCGACCGCTCGGCGCTCGGTGACCTCTGCAATCAAACGGTCCCGTAGCCGCTCGGTCTCTTCAATGGCGATTGCGCGCTGCTTGAGTGCCTTCGCGTGATAGTGGGGCACCTTCTGATCGATGTGTGCGAGCACTTCCTTGAGCTTGCGTTCCACTTCAGTCACCATCGGCTTGTGCATGGCGTCTGCGGTGGCGAGATCAGCATCGCGAGCGCGCTTGGCAACATCTTCGCGTTCGCGGCGGCTTCGCTCCGCACCTTCGATAGCGGCTTTCAATGCAGCCCGCGCGGTCGCCGCAGTTTGTAGGAAGGGCAGGTAGCGAGCCTTCACCTCATGGCGCGCCATGCCGTACAGCACGGCGATGGCAATCACAAAGAGGAGCAGCGCAACGCCGCCACCAGAAGCGACGGCCGGAACCGTTTCTAACCCAAGCTGTGTCTTCAAGAGCAAACCGCCAACGATTCCGGCGCCAGTCATCAGTGCCAGTGGAATGACCAGAATTGGGCCGCGAAAGATGCCGGAAATCCGGCACGCTCGCAACTGTCCCAATGAGTCAGCAAGCGCGTTCATGCAGGCTTCAATGTTCCCCGGTCCGCCCACAGGAATGTTGGGCTCAGCAAGCGTGCGTTGTCGGTACCCGCGCACGGTCACATGCGCTGCGTCGGTAATTTCCGCAAGGCGTGACTTCCATCCATCGAGTTCGACCATCCGTGCGCTGTGTGCTTTGCGGATCTCCGGCACTGCTGCCTCGAACACGCTCTCGGCCATCCAGACTCGTTCGTCGTAGGCGCTGCGTGTTTCGTCTTCCTTGTCTTCTGCTTGCCGAACGGCCTGAGCGCGCAGGGTATTCTCGTCGGAACGCACCTTGGCAACTGCAGCTTCTGCAGCCGCCTCGATTTCGTTCGTACGGCGCGTAAAGTCGGCGGCAACGCCATTGAGTTGTTCAGCAAATGACGCTTCAAGCGACTCAAGCGCAGAGCGATGCATGCGCTCGTTCAGGGACTTTCCGCGCGCTCCGCGTGCGCTCGCGGTGCGCTCCGCCTCAGCGCGACCGGCGCTGGCTGACCACACCAAGTCCACCAACGCGCGTTCTTGGTCGAGCGGAGTAGAGGGGTGTTCGGGCGTCGGAGAAGTCACACCGTGATGATATGCACTCGCAGGGTGCGGCGGTCACCAATTCGACTGATCATCGCCGCATTCGCGACGCACCCGTTCGAGCACTTCGTTCATCGAGTCCATGGCATTGAGGACAGATCGGAGCGTTGTTTCGAGCGGTTCGATCTGCTTGCGCCACAGTGCTTGGGAGACCGGATCGTCCCAGCTCTCCTGTGAACGTTGCCACGCCACGAGCAATTGCCGGTGTGCGTCCTTCAGTTTCGCCCGTGAGCCGGAAACGCTCATGGGCTCTCCTCGGTGTGCGTTGGGGGCGTTGGCTCGGAGGGCGCTTCCACTTCATCGTCTTCCCCGCCGCGGCGCATGTGGCTTGAAATGCCCAAGATCTCCATCAAATGGTCGGATTCATCGCCGCCGCGCAGGTAGGCCTCAAGGTGCTCCGTCATTCGCTTGAGCATGGCATTTACGCGCGGGACATCGCGGTCGAGCACCGTATGCATTCCACTCAACGCGCCCTTAAAGATCACTGACTGCCGCGGCAATTCCGTGGACCAGCGCTTGGTATTGCGAAGTTTGGTCTCCGCATACTCAAGACGCTTCAGGGCGCGTTCGAGTGCTTTCTTCTCATCGACCACGCTCGGGCGCGCATCAGCGGTGGCCTTGATTTCTTGCTTGCGAAACAAGGCGCTCTTGCACATCACCACTTCGTCTTGAACTTTGCGCATGCGCTTGCGCCAGAAATCGGGCTGTTCAGATTCCACCCATGCAAGCGTTCGCTCGATTTCGCCCTCGGCTTCTTCAAGCGCTAATCCAAAGGTCTCAGCGGCAACCAATAGCGAGGCGCGAAAGCGCTCGATGGTTTCCACGTCTGCAACCTTGATCTGTTCGCTCATAGATGCATCAATACTGCTGTATGTCAGCGCTGGTTGAGGTACGCCTCAGCGGCGTCGGCTTTGCGAAGGAGATACGGGACGTGTTGTTCAGCTGCCTTGGTGAATTTCTGTAACACGCGCACCGTGGAATCAAATTCCTCAGAGAACTTGGCCTGCTCTTGATCGCGCCACGTCTGTGAGAGCGTTGCCATCCGAGCGTTGAGTGCGCCGGTTTGGGTTTGGAGCTCAAGTGCGAATTTCTTCAGGTCTTGCGCAAAGCGCCTGAGTTCTGCGGGGTCAACGACTGCCTTTGCCATGGTTTAGGGTCCTTTCGTATGCAATCAATGATTCGGAGCAGTCGGCAAGGTGGTTGCCGCCGATGGCGATGTTGGGACAACTTCGACCTGCGCGGTGGGCGTCTCTGTGGGATAAGGAAGGAATGCCGCGATCAGCCCGTCGCCGATACCCATGATGGCCCAGCCAGCGATGAGACCAGCGCAGACGGCTTCTTTCGAGTCCACCCACAGGCGCCAACCGAATTCGCCGACGCGCTTCAGATAGCGGTGTTCCATGGTGGCAAAGAAGGCTGCGCCGACCCACATCATGATGGTCGATTCGGGCGGCAGCACAACGCCAAGACCGATCGCTACAGCAGAGATTGGGAACTTGCCGCGTGAAATCAGGCGTGCGGATTCCAGGATGATCGCAATAGTTGCACCGGCGAGCATTGCCCACGCCGCGCTGACTGGCAGTACGCCCCAGAGTTTCTGGATGCCATCAACAGTCTGTACCAGCGATGCGCCAGCGGGGGACTTGCCCATGCCCTCAATGACCTTGGAAATAGCCGCCCACTGCAACGCGCCCGGGACAGCCCATGTCTCGGAGACATGCTGCTCAATTGGAATATCCGCTTTGCGGTTCCAAAGGAAGAGCACATAGAAGAGCGGGGTGGATGCCAGTGCCCCTGCAACAATTCCGATGCAGTGCCCCCACGCCTGCTGTCGTGGTTTGGCGCCGAGCATGTAGCCCGGCTTGATATCCATCAATAGATTCGAGGCATTCGATGCGACTTCGGTGGTTACGCCGGCCGTCATCAGGTTGGTGCCAGGATTCGTTGGCTGGATTGCGCCAAAGGTGAACTG
>CANJHD010000128.1 GCA_947474065.1 Planctomycetaceae bacterium | reverse complement strand
TGCCGCCAGCGCCGCCGCCAGCGCCGCCGCCAGTGCCGCCAGTGCCGCCAGTGCCGCCACCAGCAGCGCCGGTGACTGTGGACGTTCCGAAGCCGGTGACCTTCGACACGCCAATCGGCGCTGTCATATCAACGTAACGCCCACCGCTGCGAGTCGGTGCAGCCGCGGGCAGCGAGCCGTATCCCGCCACTTGTCGTTGCACATAGTCCGGTGCTCGAACGATGATCGAACCGTCGTAGTAGCGAATAGAAGCAACGCTGTCGTCGAGCCAAACATCAGGCTCCACGAGCGACTTGATCAGTTCGATGAGTTGGTCGGCCTTCTCTTCAGGGGCGCGTCGCGCTGGTGGTTCGCCGGGAGTGCCGAAGGGCACACCTCCGCCGCCGCCACCACCGCCGCCGCTTCCGCCGCCGCCACCACCTCCGCCGAATCCGCCACCACCTCCACCTCCACCGCTGCCGCCACCGCCACTACCGCCACCAGTTTGTACTGATTGACTGAGGTTGAACTCGGGCGCGTTGTCAAAGGTTGGGGCTTCAAAGAGCAGATCACGAATCGGATAGATGCGGGTCTCCTGCGAGCCGCGCGCATTGAGTCGGGACTTCGGTCCCACTTCGAGGTAGCCCTGGCGCAGTTGCCACGTTGCGGGCTCGGGCGTGGTCATCTCGATCATCCGCTCAAGGACAACCAGCGCTTGTGCGTTGTTCATCTCAAATGTGAGGAGTGCTTCGGGATCTAATCCATCAGAGGCGCCCGGATCGTCAGACCAGCGAACGACCATCTCCACGCCCACGAGTTGTTTGAAATACGCGAACGCTTCCTTCGCCTTGGTCTGCTCAAACTTCACGCTGATCGTTGTAGTGAGGAGCGCGCGAAGGATCGGCGCCTTTGCAGTGGCTTGTTTGGTGGCACGCTGCTCAAGAACAGTATTGATGCGTTCGGAGAGATTCTGTCCAGAAGCAGGAGCGACGGCCAGCAGTGTGGCGAGCCCGAGTGCGGTGCTGAACGCGGTTTGGATGCGCATCGTGAATATCTCCTCGCGTGAACCGGGGGCGCGGAACCGTCCGCGTCGATTAAGTGTACGGGTGAGGTAGGGGTATCCGATCCGAGAATCGGGATGGTTCTGTAGCGAGGCCCGCGGATGGCAGGGAATTACGGCATATTTGGGGCCGCCGGGTCGGCAGGCAGCGCAAGGCGCGCAAGCGCCCGTTCCGATTCGGTGAGCGCCAAGATAGCAAACGCCTGCGCCGCCACTGGCTGGGAAGCGTCAGCGGGCGATGCGAGGACGCCGCCGCGCGCCCGTTCCGGCGCCGGTGCGCAGTAGGCGATCGCTGCAGGAGCCTGCAATTGCCGCACAAAGCGAATTGCAAGAGACAGCGTTTCGTGGTCTTGCTCATCACGCGCTGGCGATCGCGTTGCGGGAAGTCCAGCGATCATGGCGATGAAGAATTGCGGGCGCGTTGATTGTGCGGAAATGCGCCCGGCCATCGAGCCCGCCATCGGATACGCGCCAGGCATATCAAGGAGCACAGAGGGTCGATCGAAACTATCTGCGTGTACTTGCGTTCCAATGAGCACTGTCCGTGCTGCGTCGATCGCGCCGCGATGTGGCGCAATTCGCTGGTCGAGGGCAGTTGACATGCGGCGCTGCTCGGCATCGATAAGGAAGGGCGCCACGATCGGAAGTTCCGCTGGCTCGATCGCCTTCCAGGCAGCATCGATCGCGGCCTCGAGTTCCTTGTCGGAAATGACGGGAGTTGGCGACGCATGAAGTGACGCGGCTGCGTCGAGTACGGCCGCGTGCACGTGTGGTCGCAGCGTTGCAAGAGTGGCAGGTGCGAGGAGTCGACCGAGCGCTGCCGTCATGGATGCCGCAAACGGCGCGTCGATTTTCGCATCGGTTCCCGCAAGTTCCGCCATAGCGAGTGTGGCGTAGGCAACCGCCGCAGGCTCGGAGGCCGGGTCGCTTTCGGAAGGGTCGCGTTCGGATAAGGCGCGAAGTACGCCGACAGCAGCAATTCGAGCCTGATTTCTCAGCGATTCTGGAAAGCTTGGTGTTGCGCATGCACGCGCAAGCGCCCATGCGCAGAGAGCCTGTTCCGTTGCGCCGGCAGCGAAGGGCTCGTAGCGATCAGCGGCGATCACGTAATCACCGCGCAACCCAGTGCGTGCAATCTGCGCACCAGCATCGGCGGGAAGGCCTTCGGTGACCGGCGCGACTTCAAGCTGCGCAGCAAGGCGCGCGATGACTTGGTTGCATGCGGACGCCGCATCTGCGCGTGTGGCGGGCATGGTTGAAATTGCCGGAAGCACGCGAGCGATGGGGAATGGACTACTCGTTGGATCTGTTTGTGCAAGCCGGATCGAGCGTGATGCGTACATCGCTGTATTTCCACCCAATGCTTGCAGGTCGGGGAGATCTCGTGGCGGCAGGCCCAATTCGGTGACCATTGCAAGCACAGCGCGAGAGACTGGTGATGCCATGCGCCGTGCAAGGAGTTGCGCGGCGGGCTCATATGCGGTGTGCGATGCATCGGTGAGTTGCAATCCGCATTCACCGGGCTCGATACTGCGAGCGATTTCCTCAAAGGTGCGACCAATCAGTGGATCGCGAGTGCCGGCAAGCTCAAGCTCAAGGGTGACGAGCGTTCCGAGTGATTCGTTTTCGTTGGCGGTTGTCGGCTGCGATGTGCGATGCGCGCGTGCCGCATCAAGCGCGGCTCGCAGGGCGTGATCCACCGCGCTGCCTTTGTTGGAATCACCAGCATCGCTGCCAATTCCCACGATCCGTCCGCGCAGGCGAAGGACGACAGCGGCGCTGTGGACATCGGCAGGTGTGGCTACGACGGCTGCGGGACCGCCTGCATCAAGCCAAGCGCGAGCAGCAAAGTAGGTAGAGACCGCGCCTCCGGGCTCTGGGAGCGCTGTTGGGGCAACTTGCGGCATCAAAATGACCCCGTAAACCGCTCGTGGAAGCCAGATGCTTCCACCAAGAAGTCCTATAACCACTGCTTTGACCGCCAAGGACCGCATAATCATGATGATTTCACAAGTTTACGTTCGTTTCATGCGTGCAGGAGTGGACGAACCGGGTGAATTGGGCAAGACTTACATCGTAGCGCGGGGGGGTCAACGGCTGACGCCGTCCCCCGTGCCACAAGTACTCGAAAAGCAAAGACAAGAACCATGCGCGCAGTCGCCATTGCAGCAACCCATGTGATCTCAGTCGAAGAGAACGCCCGCCGCATTCTCATCCTGGCTGCCTTCGCTTTCCTCGCGCTCTGCTGAGCCGCGAGACTAGACACCCGGACGGGCGCTTCGGCGCCGGTTCTCAGGAGCGCGGACGAAGTTCCGCGCTCTGGGCGTTTTTGGCGCAGCACGAAATGGGTGCCGTTCACCCCTGTCCCCATTTTCGGGGCGCGGTCGACGTGTGTTGAGTCGTTCAACCGCCCCCTCCGTTGCGCGCGGGACCCTCGGACGCGGACGGCTGCGCTCCACAAGGTTCCGCTTAGCCTCGGGCGAAACTGTTCGTCCGGTTGGCACCCACGGGG
>CANJHD010000127.1 GCA_947474065.1 Planctomycetaceae bacterium | reverse complement strand
GAAGTCGCTCGAAACACGCGGCTGCCCGGCCAAGCCATTACAAACGCTGCGCACGGCGATCCGGAACATGGAGGCGCAATTGGCACCAGGCGCCACTAGTCCGCCGCTCCTACGCGCCGTGGCCGCGGGTGCGCTTGACACCCCTGCGCAGCGGGCTGCCATGCTTCGCGCTCGCGCCAATGCCACGCGGGCCAACGAATATCTGCATGGCATCGGGCTGGCGACGTATCTCTCGTCGTTCCTCATCGGCCCCGCGGGAACTGGCGGTGCAGTGGGCATGGCGGCGGCGACCAGCATCCACGGGATTCACCGCATCCGCCCCAGCGCCGCGTGGCCGATCTACTACACGCTGGAAGCGCACGAAAAAGGGAGCACGCGTGGCGTAACCACTATGAAGCACGGCACCAAGGGCATCCCCGCCTTGGTGCGCGACCTCTCCTCGCCAGACGCCACTACCGGATGCCTGCGCATGCACCGCGATGGTGAGACGCAGATGGTGGAACTCCTTGACCGAGGAACCGCAAACGCGGACCCGCTTGACCTGGCATTCCTTGAGCACCTTGAGCATGTCGGCACGCTGCAAGAAGCGCGCGCGCATTGGCGACTCATGTTCTTGATGACGACACCAACCGAGCGCACGGTGACCGAGGTGTGGTTCCACCGCTCAGTGAAGTTAGCGAACGATCCTTCAGCGATGCTGATGAGTTCGCCGAACCTCAATCGGCGCGTTCTAGCGGAGCATGGTCTCGAACGCCTTCCGCTCGAAGCGATCGCCGTTCCGATCGAGGGACCGACGTTGCCCGCGTCAGCGCGACGGCATTCGGCCGTGCATGCAGAACTCTTGGAGCGCGCCGCTAAACGCTTCGGTGCGCCGCTCAGTGAGTTCACAGGCTTTCAGTTATTCGTGCCGAATCCACCGTGGATGTCGATGGTGGCGTTGGCATTTGACTGCTGATGGTTTCGGCGCTGGCCGGACCGGTGGCTCACCGCCTTCGCGCGGAAGGCAAGACATCAACACTCAGAAGTGTCGCCACTCATTACGGACAATTTCCCCAGGACTGCAGGAGCTGCGCGAGATCAGCGCCGTCCACCGCGTGGTTGCCGTCAAGGTCCGCTACACAGCCATTGCATGAGCCCCATGATTGCAGGAGGCCCGCCAAGTCTGCACCATCAACCTTGCGGTTGCCGTCAAGATCCGCTGGGCAAGTAATGACGGGATTGAGCCACAGGCATGCATTGATCGTCAACTTGGCGTGATCGCCGTTTACAGCACCGGCCCAGCCCGTGTACAGCGTGTCGCTTGAATCACCAGTGCCGTCGTCGAAGGGCGATGAATCGCCGCATGCAACGATCTTTCCGAGCCCATATGTGGCGTACGCGACCATGGCGTCGTTGCTGGCTCGTGCACTGGTGCGCCAAATGGCACCGTGGGTGTTCGTGCCGGTCATGGCGATCGTCGTTCCGGCGCTGTACTGCATCTGCGCAACAGCACCTGCGACGCCGTGAATGAGTGGGTCGGTTGTGGATGTTGCAACGTAACTACTCGTGAGTGAATAGCTGTTTGCATTGAATGTGATGCCGAAGACATTGGTTGAGACGCCGTTGTTGGTAACGAGGTCGTTCAACACCATCAGCGCGTCTTCGCCGTCGCTGTTTCGATCGGAGGATGTGTGGTCGGCAATCATGAACAGTCCGCCGCCAGCGGCGACGAAGCGGACGATGGCGGACTTCTCTGCGGTCGTAAATAGGATGTTCGGCTCATCAAGAACATAGATGCCGTAGTTGGACAAGTCCTGTGCGTTGGTCGTGTCGCCGTAAGTGATGCGACCACCGATCGGAAGCGTCTCCACTTGGAAGCCGCGCTTCACCAGCGCAACGCCCCACGATGAGAGAGCGCCGGTCCAGTAGGTCTCTGCTGTCGACGCGGTGATTCCAGACGCGGCGGATGTTGGATAGCGCTGCGGGTTCGAGTCTGTGCCTGAGCCCGCCTGCATTGCCCCACTTGAAGCAGTCCCGACATTGTGGACATCGGCGTCAACCACCCAGTCTGCATTGCCGGCCATCTGAGCCTTGGTCGCGTCGAAGAGCACCTTGCCGGGCGTGATCGTTGCCGCGGACGCGGAAGCCGCGCACGCGAGGATGAAGAACGCTGCAATGCTGCGGACGATGGACATGCGACAAGTAGCAGACGCCGTCGTGTATGTGGAGTTCATGAGGTGGGGCCTTGGATTTGAGTCTATGGGGCATTGCTAGAAACACCAATGCAAATGCCGACGATTCGCCTGCAACGGAGCAAATTGAGGTGGAAGTACCCACTCAGCCGCACTACCGGACGTCTCTTGTCGTGCTATTGGTGATCGTTGGACCACACTTTGGCATGCGGCAGGCAGTCGTAGGATCCAAAGCAATGGCACGCTTAAGCACTGTTCGGACCGTTCTGCTTGCATTGTTCGCTGGATGCCTTGCAGCCGCGCCCCTCGGCGGTTTGTGGGAATCGCGCGCGGATCACTATGTACTCGCGGCGCGCGCGCGCACGCTCGACGAGTGCAAGGCGAAGGGCATCACACTGCCGAAGGACTTTTTGGCGTGGATTGATCGTGATCCAGTGCTGCGTGCATCTGTGTACGGCTGCCGCAACAACGCGCTGCCGGTGCTGCTGGCGCTGCGGTCACTTGAGATTGATCTTGGCGAGAAGACAGTGCGCACCGACTACCCACAGTTAGCGTTGGCGTTTGCAATTCAGGACTCGTATGCAAAGCGCACGCCGAAAGCTGGTGGGTGGAACGATGCCGACGGCGCCGCAGCGCCCGACGCCCTGCCTGACGTCTCGCCGCGCGCGCCGCTTTCGCTGAAGATTCCCGGCGACCCGCGCGTGCCCGTGGACACCAAAGATTCGAAGCGCACGCTTGACCGCGACGATCACATGGTCAACTTCTTGGAAGACCACGCGCCGATTGAAGTGGATGTGAAGGCGAAGGAACTACCGCCGCTTGAGTATGACGACAAGGGCGTTGCGAAACCACGCGGTAAAGCAGTTGAGGTCACGCGGAAGATTGCGCGTCCATTGGTCGCTGCAGACGTGATCGCATCGGCTGCGCTACAGCGCGAATTCAATGCGTACATGGAGGCGCATGGGCAGAGCGTCCGGCTCGAGTGTGGCGACGGCGCGGTGGGCTGGAACTCAACGAACGCCGTGAGTGACGCTGAACTTCGCAAGCGGATTGCGGCGGCGCATGAGATGTTTCAGGCTGCGTACCGGGCAAAGGGACGCATGCCGGCCGAGCGTGATGCAGCGCCGACACCTGCGGAATCGATGGCGTGGTTCATCCGGAACGACCGGTGGAAATTCCGCGACGATGTGCGCGCGGACCGTGCATGGCCGCGCTTTCCGCTCAATGCGCCGTGGCCTGTGTTGTTGATGCTGGCTGCTGATGATCAGCCGCTCCGTGAGCGCGAAGAAATCTGGGCGAAGTTTCGTGACACTGGCGAGATGCGCACCTACGGTGAATACATCGGCGACATCGCGCAGCAGTTTGATATGCAGAGCGCGCGGCGGTTGAGTCCGTTTCCGTACAGCTACGGCAGCATTCAAATGATGTGGAAAGATGGCGGCGTGTGCGGCACCATGGGAAACATCG
>CANJHD010000126.1 GCA_947474065.1 Planctomycetaceae bacterium | reverse complement strand
GGGGCGTTTCTTTTCTATCGAAGTGCGTGCCGAGCCGGGTCTCGGAGAATTGATGACCGGGGTTTTTATGGTACTTTGCCCGGTAAGCCGATCGTAACAGGCGGAAGGCATGGATGCCGCCGCATGAGTGATAACAGTCTCATCTCCGTTGATTTTGACGCCGTTGACCACAACATGCGAGTGGTCAGGGGTGCTGTTGGCCCTGGGGTGGCCATCAATGCGGTGGTGAAAGCCGATGCATACGGTCTCGGAGCTGCCCGGATGGCTCGACGCCTTGTTCAGGCTGGCGCCTCCATGTTGACCGTGTACAGCCCTGCGCAAGCGGAAGCACTGGAAGGAATGCCGTGCCCGGTGCTGATCTTGCAGCCAGTATCCCGGATCGAACGCGGCGGTTCGATCCATTCAATGTTGGTCTCTGGACGCCTGCACTTGGTGGTGCATGACATTCATCATGTTGCGGAACTCATCGTCTTGGCGCACGAACACGGCGTACGACTTCCTATTCATTTGGAAGTGGACACTGGTCTCGCACGCGGCGGCTGCACGCCCGACGACGCAGCGCGCATCTTGCAAGCAGTTGCCGCCAATCCATCATTGACACTTGCTGGCGTCATGACGCACTTCTCGCACGCGAAGACGAGTGCTGAGCGGTGCGCCGCGCAGATGCGTACGTTTGATCTCTTTGTTGATGCGCATCGCGCATTGATTCCGCCCGAGTGCCTCTTGCATGCCGCAAGCACGTACGCGTCGCTGCGTGGCAGTGCTGTTCATGCCGGAATGGTGCGAGTGGGAATTGCCTGGACCGGCTACGCGGTTGATGGCCCCGAAGATGGCGAGTCTATTCTTGGATACAGCGACTTTCGGGCTGCAATTCGCTGGACGAGCTCACTGATTCATGTTCGCCGCATTGCGCGCGGAACCAGTGTTGGATATGGATGGGCATGGAATGCGCGTCGTGATTCCACCATCGGACTGGTGCCAGTGGGCTACGCGGACGGCTACCCAACACTCTGCACGGATTCGCCGCAGTTGGCGCGCGAGCAAGCCGAGCCTTCGCGCTGGGTGCGCATCTCAGTGGGTGATTGGAGTGCGGAAGCGCCCGTGATTGGCGCTGTGAATATGGATCAGATTTGCGTAGACCTCACTGGGTTGGAGCAAATGCTCGCGGGTCAACCGAACGGTGGGCTCGGCGCGGAAGTGGAGTTGTATGGCACCGATCGCGCGGCGCGCAACTACTTACCGACAATCGCAAGCCGTCTCGGAATGCGTTCCTATGAATTGTTGTGCCGATTGAACCCGCGCATTCCGCGCGTGGCGATTGAGGCCGCGGCTCCGCTTGGTCGCGTTGAGCAAGGGTCATTTCGACTTGCTGTGCGTGCTGCACCGGATGTGCCGTGACAACTGCGCTGCCAATCACAATCGGTGTGGTGCGCTACATCAACACGCTGCCGCTCATTGATGGGCTTGCCGGGCTTGCGGGCTGCACGCTGGTGCCTGATGTCCCTGCGCGTTTGATTGACCGCCTCGTAGCTGGTGAGGTGGACATTGCGCTTTGCTCAGTGATTGACTTGGTGCGTAGCCCGGTGCCAGTGCGCGTGGTGCCGGTCGGAATGCTCGGTTGTTGCGGGCGCACGCTGACTGTGCGTCTGTACTCGCGGCGACCGTGGGCTGAGGTACGCACCGTTGCTGCAGATACGGATAGCCATACATCGCGGGCGCTTGCAGAGTTGGTGTTGCGGAAGCGATTTGGCGCGAATCCAACAATGGTGGATTTCAATCACGCATCCGGGGCGCGTGACCCGGGCACCGACGCCATGCTCTTAATTGGAGACAAGGTCATCAACGATGCGCCCGCGCCCGATGCATGGCCGCTGCAACTTGACCTTGGCGAGGAGTGGCACGCGTGGACTGGCCTGCCGTTTGTCTTCGCCACTTGGCTTGTGCGCGTTGACGTCGATGAAGCAGCATCCGCCCGTGTACGGACCGCGGCGCGTGTGTTGGACCATCAGCGTCGACATAACGCAGAGCGGATCGATGGAATCGTTGCGCGCGAGGCGGAGGCGCATGGATGGCCCGTGGAGTTGGCGCGCCAGTACCTGACTGATCTTCTGCGCTTTGATTTTGACGAGGCTGCGCGTGCTGGATTGAGTCGTTTCTTACAAGAATGCCGCGCGGCTGGGCTTGCGCCCGCTGCGAACGATCGTGCTGAATTTGCTGATTTCACCTGGTAATCGAGGCACTCACGCACCATGCCAACCGCTGCGCGATTTCGCACTGAATGCGTTGCCGCGCTCTGGGACGGCACGCGATTTGCTGATTCGCGAGCGCGGGCGCGCATGCTTACTGACGCGGAGGCATTCGTGCGCGATGTCAATGCGAACGCTGAGTATCCAAACGAGTTGGTGGTCGATCGGGTAACGCGCTATCGGCCAGAAGGATCGCGTGTTGGATCAGTCGTTCCAGGGCGCGCGCTCTTGCATGACATGACTGCATTCATCCTTCGGCTTAGTCGACGAGACCCTGTTGATGCATCGCTACGTGGCGGCGCAATGTATGCGTCTGCTGTTGCGGGGGCGCTCAATATTTCAGCACGGACACTCGCGCGGTTTCGGTCGGAAGGATTGGTGATGCATTATGTGCGAGATTCCGAAGGTCGAGTGCGTGTGGCATGCTTTCCGGATGCAGTCGATGCATTTCGTAATCGTGCTACGAGCCGCGTACAGCGAGCGGGGCGAACAGTACGGATGAGCGCGGATGCTCGCACGGCGTTACTTGCGTGGGCGCTCGCTGCGTGCGGGGAGGGCACGCGCACATCGTTGCATGCTTTGGCAACGCGGCTCGCGCCAACGGTTGGATGCAGTGTGCGCACTGCGCGGTCCGTATTAGAGATGGACGCGGGACTTGTTGCTGCAGTGCGACTGACGCAAGGCGGGGCTGTTCGTCCGGTGCAAACTGCAGTCCGCACGCCTGCGTGGACGCGAAAGTTTGCGGCGCGGGCAGTCGGTTTCGGCTTTGCGCCGGCGGTGATCGCACACAGGCTTGGCATTGCAGAATCGGCGGCCGCCCGTGCGGCGTTGCGTGGCCGTGCTGAGAGGCTGCTGCAAGGAATGCATGGCGTTCAGCCTTTGGTGCTGCCAGTATTTCTGTTGCCGAACGCTGCGGAGTCGATTCTTGCACCGCCTGCAGTTTGGTCGGGATTACCAGTGGGTCCAGTGAGATTTCCAGTGCCGGCGCGTGTGCTTGGTCGACAGTCGCGCAGTTCGAGGAGTGGCACTCGTGCGTCTACTAGCGATGGTGATGCCATCGTTGCGGCTCAATCTCAGAAGCGCACAGATCTTGCCCTTGCCGTCGCGTTTCGATTCTTAGTGTGGCGCGCTCACGAGGCATTGATGACTCTTCCAAAGACACCGATTGCGCGTGATGTCGATGCCATTGAGCGGGATTTGCGTTGGGCGCATCGAGTCAAGCGCGCGCTGTTAGAGCGAGTACTACCAACGGCACTGGTGCCATGCGTGCAGCGACTTGGCCATGGCTGGGATGAGGTCCCAGAGGTACTTCGCATGCGTTGGGCTGTATTTGCGGCGATAGAGAGTGCGCGCGCTCTCGACTTTTCCAAGCGGTCCTCGGTGGCAATTGAGTCTGTCCATCCTTCGCATGTTGCAGCGCACGCGGTAGAGCGCATGATCGCGCGGGGCGGTCCTGAATTTGCACCAAGCAATGGAGATGATGCGCACGCGCTTGATGATGCGGTGCGGC
>CANJHD010000125.1 GCA_947474065.1 Planctomycetaceae bacterium | reverse complement strand
GGCGCGCTGCCCGCGGCCGTGGCTCCTACGTAACTTCCAAAGCTGACCCATCCTGCACTCGGTGCGATGGCGGCGAATTCACCCGGGAAATGCGCACCCAATTGCCATGTTCCATGGCCGCCCATGGAATGACCAGTGAGCCAACTGCGACGCGGATCATTCACGAGCGTCGCGCGTGCGTGCGCCACTGCTTCCGTGAAATCAATGCGTCCCCAGTCTTCCCAATCGAAACCGAACGGACGGCGATTGGTTGGGCACACAATGTGTGCTTCCTTCTTCGGCGCATACGCAGCAGCCTGGCTGGTTGCTTCAACGCCCGCCCCGTGCACACTGAAGAGAATGCCCGGCTTTGCATCACCACCGGCATTGGCAGCGCCGATCGCGTTGGTTGGCATCATGGCCGTCGACGGAACGACTGCGTAGTACTGCGCACTGCCATCGATCGTGCTCATGCGCGTCACCACGCGGCGATCGCTCGAAGTGATGGTGGAAAGTTCAACAGGCATGGTGCCGAGCATGGTGCCGTCGCGCGCGGAGAGTGTCACTTGCACGGAATGCTTGCTGCCTGCTGCACCGGCGAACTTCGCCGTAAATCGCGCAGGTAAAGCCACCTTTTTTACAGTGAGCGCGGGCATGACATGGAGTTCCACCCATTCGTCGCTGTCAGCAAGATCACTCTCAACATGGATGCGCGCGCCAGCGAGTGGCTGCGTGGATGCATTGACCACTGCAATGCCGATCGGACCATCGGTGTCGCGTTCGGCGACAAGTGACGGGGTGAGTACATCAAGGTTCGAGATGAAGGCAGCAGCGGCCGGCGCAGTGAGTTTGGCAGCCAATCGACCGCGACTCACGGAGAACAGAAATTCGTTCGTTCCGGCCTTCAGTTTCACGGGGACGCGCACAAAGCCCCATGAATACGGATCGCCGCCGCGCGGTTCGCCGTTCACGAAGACGGTGCCGTGACCGGACGCGTCCAGCATCATCACGCGTTCGGTTGCGCTGTTGACGGTGGCATAGATCCAGCCGCCGGTGAGTGCGCTGCCTTCTTCGCCTTGGAACACATCGTCGGCGTTCGCGGTGATGGCGATCCATGCATGTGCACTCGGCTGGGGAGCGGGCGTTCTATTCGCGGCGTTCGCTGGTGTCGTATCACTCGTTGCAGGGGGCGCTCCAGCGGTCCCCGCATTGGTAGTCACAGGGATGTCACCCGCCTTCGGTGTAACGAATGTGCCAGCCACCAATTGCGCCTCAATCGGATCTCGTCGAATCAGTGAACGGGACGCGCTGCGCGGCGATGTCGACGAAAGCGCAAGTGCCGTTCGGATGACGATGGTGTTATTGACTGCAGCGGGCGCGGCATCCGCGACAGGCGGCAGCGCCATCGTTGGAGTGGCAGCAACTGCGAAGAAGGCGAGGGCGGACACGGCGCACGATGCTGCAATTGCAGTAATCATGCGGGAAGGTTATCCGAGTGGAGTAAATCGTCGCGTTCACCACTGACCGAGCAGTGTTGCGATGTCTTCGCCGTTGACAATGCCGTCTCTGGTCGCGTCGCCAAACACGAATCCGGGAGTTCCGTTTTGGCCCCACGCGCCGAGCATTAATCCAAGATCGATGCCATTCACGGATCCATCAAGGTTGAGATCAGCGCTGCGACGCCCCCGAACAGCGGCTTCGTAAGCTCGGATGATTCCGTGACCTTCCACAAAGTTAGGGTCAGGGTGCAGGCCGGCGGCATCGGAGCGGGATGCAGTTGCGAACAGCGCTTCGCGAATCTGTGCAACGCCGTAGTCAGGTCGTGCTTGCAAGATGCATGCGGCTGCGGCGGCTATGAGCGGAGTGCTCAGGCTTGTACCACTCACGCCTGAAAAGCCAGTGACATTCGTTGAATTCACGGTTGCCGTTGCTACACCGCATGCCGAAATTTCGGGTTTCAAGCGCCCGTCAGCAGTTGGGCCACTTGATGAGAATCCAGCGATCACGCCATTGATATCGACCGCTCCGCATGTAAGTACGTTGTACGAGTCAGCTGGCGCCATGATGGTGCTAGTAGCGGGGTCTGCATCGTGCCCGCCGTTTCCGGCTGCGGTGCAGCAGACAACGCCATTGGCGGTCGCAATATTCACAGCAACTGTGGTGACGGCGGTATGACCATTCAGGTCAGCCTGCGTGTACCAATCGATGTAACCGAGCGAACTCGTGGCAACATCAGCGCCGTGTGATTCGATGAACTCAAGACCAGCAACGTAATAGTCTTCTTCAATAGGAGTTTCTGTTGGAACATCTTCGGTCTTGCAGAGAACAAACTGCGCGCCGTACGCGCCGCCGACCAAGGAGCCGGGGAGATACGCGGCCATCGTTCCAAGAATCCAAGTGCCGTGCTTGTGCTGTTCGCTGTTGTCACCGGGCTGAATTCCAGTGTTTCCATCGTTATTGATGAAGTCCCACTCGGCGATCACGCTCAGCGGATGCGCGGGATTATTGAAGGCCTGGTGGACACGATTGAAGCCGCTGTCAAGGACTCCGATCACCATGCCGGAACCATTGCTTCCGCGCGCATGTAGCCGCAGGAGATCCATCTGCGACAACTGGTCGGTTGCTAGTCCGTAGTCCGTGGCTGATGTCCATCCCTCAGGCGGCGGCAGTTCCGGTTCATCTTGCCAACCGGCGCGACCGCGTCCAACGGCCTCCACGTGCGTGACATCCGGCAATCCGCGGAGTGCTTCAATCTGCTTTGGCGTTGCCATTGCGCTGACTGCGCACAGCCAACGACTCTGCGCGCGCAGTTTTGCGCCGGTGCCCGTGACAGCGGTGGCGCGTGTTGCTGGCATCGGAACGTCGTGAATATCAAAGAGTCCCGGCAGCGTGCGTCGAAGTGCACGGCGCGCGAGGGCACGCGGCGTCAGTGCAGTGTCGGCGAGTGAGGTTGGCGCGGTCCGATCATCCTTGAAGAACACCCACACTGGCGCTGGCGCGTCGGCGGGACCAGCGGTAGAACCAGCAAGGCAGACCTGCAAGAGGCTGCTGACGGCGAGTGTGAGGATCGGCATGCACCTCTATGGTTGCCCGGATGTGCGGTTGGGGCAAGCCCGCATCCGGGGGATTCGTCAGTTATTAGCAGTATTGCTCGAAAGGTGTCGGCATCTACCATTCGCGCCCCATGACTACCTCTGCTTCTACGCCAACTTCTACCCCAACTTCTACGCCAGTTCAGACCATCGCCGTCATCGGAGCCGGGACCATGGGTTCCGGCATCGCGCTCACTGCCGCGCAGGCGGGCATCGCTGCGTTCCAGGTTGACCTGAGTGCGGCGCAGTTGGAGAAGGCCAAGGCCTACCACCTGAAGACGCTCGCGCGCGCGGTGGAGAAGGGCAAGTTGCAGCAGGCGGACGCAGACGCCGCGGCGAAGCGCATCACGTACGTGGCCACCATGGCCGAGGCGAAGAGTGCGGACTGGGCCGTTGAAGCAGCCACTGAGAACGTGGAGATCAAGAAGAAGATCTTCAAGGAGATGGCTGCCACCTTCCCGGCGCACGCGGTGTTGGCGACCAACACTTCGAGCATCAGCATCACGGATCTTGCGAGCGCTGTTGGCGCGGACGCGCATCGCGTGATCGGCATGCACTTCTTTAACCCAGTGCCGATCATGGCGTTGGTGGAAGTGATCAAGGGACTTGCGACGAGTGATGAAACAACGCAGCGCACCATTGCACTTTCGATTGCTATGGGAAAGACGCCAGTGCCGGCGAATGACCGTGCCGGGTTTGTTTCAAACCGCGTGTTGATGCCCATGAT
>CANJHD010000124.1 GCA_947474065.1 Planctomycetaceae bacterium | reverse complement strand
CGGCGCGGTGGCAGCACCGGCAGCAGCACCGGCGGCAAGGCTGCACCGAAGTCTGAGGGTTGGACTAAGAGCAAGACCGAAGGCACGTCCGAGGGCAAGTCTGAAGGCAAGGGACGCGGACCTGCGCAAGGACGCGGCGGCGCGAAGACGAAGGTCGCGCGATCATCAAACAGCGAGTTCGGCGCGGCACCTGCGAAGGCTGCAACCCCAACGCGCGGCGATGATGGCGCGAAGCCGCATCCGCGCGCGCATGCATTCCCATCTGCACGACCAGCGCCTCGCGGCGGTAGCCGCGGACGGCGCTGACCGAAATTGCATCCTGGATAAGGTGGCACGAATTATTCTGCGCAAGTAGTTGGCGTTGTTGCAGCGCGCCCTTGTACTGGCTCGCAATCGCCTTACGAGGACGGCCGCTGAGCGCGGCCCTGTCCTCTCCGGCGCCTGCGGCCAGGCGAACGGGTTCCAGATTGCGCATGCATGTGTGTTGCGTTGGCGAGCACCCGCAGTGAGCACGGGATCCTCGGTAAGCGGCGTTAGAAACTGAGAAGTCCGGCAGTTGGACGTGCGACTCGTGGGTGCCAACCGGACGAACAGTTTCGCCCGAGGCTAAGCGGAACCTTGTGGAGCGCAGCCGTCCGCGTCCGAGGGTCCCGCGCGCAACGGAGGGGGCGGTGGGACGGCTGAACTCACTTCAACCGCACCCCGAAAATGGGGACAGGGGTGAACGGCACCTATTTAGCGGTGGCGCCAGTGGCGGTAGCGGCGGACGAGGGACTCGGTGCTTGGGTCTGGGGCCGGGGTGGCAGGACCAGTGAGCATCGGGAGCAGTGTGCTGGCGACCTTTTTGCCGAGCTCAACGCCCCACTGGTCGAAACTGTTGACGTTCCAGACGGCACCTGCAGTGAATGTCGCGTGCTCGTAGAGCGCAACGAGTTGGCCCAAGGCACGCGGGGTTCGCTTGCGGCAGAGGATGAAGGTGGTCGGACGGTTGCCCGGCATGACCTTTGATTCGATCAAGTGTTCTGGGGTTCCGAGCGCGCGCAGTTCATCCGCGGTTTGGCCGAAGCCCATCACGCGGGTCTGTGCGAATGCATTTGCAAGCAACATGTCGTGCATGCCAAGTGAGTCCACATTCGGTTCTGCGAACGCAATGAAATCGGCGGGGACCGTGATGTTGCCTTGGTGAAGCATCTGATAGAAGGCGTGCTGGCCATTGGTTCCGGGCTCGCCCCAGATCACGGGGCAGGTGCGCCACTTCACGGGCGTGCCGTCAAGTTGCACACGCTTACCGTTGGATTCCATTTCTAATTGCTGTAAGTACGCGGCGAAGCGTGTGAAATGTTGGCAATAGGGCAGTACTGCGTGAGACTCGAAACCCATGAAATCGGTGTTCCACACTTGTAGCAGTCCAAGCAGTACCGGCAGATTTCTCTCAGCTGGTGCTTCTAAGAAGTGGCGATCCATTTCATGGAAACCAGCCAACATTTCACCGAATGCCGGCGCGCCGATCGCGATCATGGTGGCAAGACCAATGGCGCTGTCCATGGAGTAACGACCGCCCACCCAGTCCCAGAAGATGAACATGTTTGCTGGATCAATGCCGAACTGTGTGACCAGATCCGCGGCAGTCGATACCGCCACGAAATGGCGTGCCACGCTCTTCTCATCGCCGCCAAATGCAGCCAGGCTCCATGCGCGCGCGGTGCGGGCGTTGGTCATGGTCTCTTGTGTGGTGAAGGTCTTACTTGCAACTATGAAGAGAGTTTCGGCGGGATCAAGACCAGCGGTCTTCCATGCGAAGTCGCCAGGGTCCACATTGGAGACAAAGCGGAATTGCAGATCGGGCTGCGCGAAATCTCGGAGCGCATCGTTGGCCATGGCGGGGCCGAGATCGCTGCCACCAATTCCAATGTTCACAATGTTGCGAATTCGCTTTCCACTGAAGCCCTTCCATGCACCGCTGCGGATGCCCTCAGCGAACGCGCCCATGCGGTCAAGCACTGCGTGGACCTGCGGAACTACATCGATGCCGTCCGTGCGCATGACTTCAGTGCGCGGCGCGCGCAGTGCTACATGCAGGACAGCGCGGTTCTCTGTGACGTTGATGTGCTCGCCGGCAAACATGGCGGCACGGCGCGATGCAAAGTTCGTCTGCCCCAGGAGCGCGATCAGGTCACTCATGACTGCGGGATCCACGCGCTGCTTGCTGAAATCGGTGTGGATGTCGTGCGCCTCAACTGTGAACGCAGGGGTGCGCCCGGGGTCCGCAGCAAAGAGGTCACGCAAGTGCGTGGCATTCATGCGCTTGGCATGGGCCTGAAGCGAGGCGAAGGCGGGCAGGCGGTCGAGCGGTGTTGATGCAGCCATGGGGTGCGTAGGATAGGCGCATGACCACCGCCGCAGTTCCCACCGCCGTGCTTGCAATGACCGGGCAATCCATTTGGGTAGACAACATCACGCGCGCCATGTTGGGCGGGCAATTGCAGGAGTACATCGCCAAGTGGTCGGTGGTTGGATTGACATCAAACCCAACGATCTTTGCGAAGGCGATCATGGGCAGCAAGGACTACGACGCTCAGGTGGCCGAGCTCGCCGCGCGTGGCATGGGCGCTGAAGCGACCTTTTTCGAGTTGGCTCTTGCGGACTTGCTGCACGCGTGCGATCTCTTTGCTGGCGTGCATAAGCGCACGGGCGGCGTCGATGGTTGGTGCTCCCTTGAAGTGAGCCCGCTACTGGCATACGACGCCAAGAGCACGGTTGATCAGGCAGTGGCATTGCATGCGCGCGCCAATCGTCCCAATCTCTTTATCAAGGTGCCAGGCACCGCGGCCGGAGTTCCTGCCGTTGAGGAATTGACCTTCCGTGGAGTTCCGATCAATGTGACGCTGCTCTTCTCGACGGCGCATTGGCGCGCATCGGCAGAGGCATACTTGCGCGGGCTTGAACGTCGTGCCGCGGCTGGATTGTCGCTTGATGTAGCCAGCGTTGGCAGCCTGTTCATTTCTCGCTGGGACAGCTTGCTTGAGTCAAAGTTGCCAGCGTCATTGAAGAATCGAATCGGATTGGCGATCGGCGCCGATTGCTACGCGGAATATGTAGCACTGCATGCCACGGATCGTTGGCTGGCACTGGAAGGAAAGGGCGCGCGCCCGCAGCGGTTGCTCTTTGCAAGTACGAGCACCAAAGACCCAACGCTGCCTGGCACGTTGTATGCCGCAGGGCTTGCTGCGCCGCGCACGGTCGACACTATGCCCGAAGCAACTCTGAAGGCAATTCACGCTGGTCCGCCAGTCACGGCAGTTCTTCCGCTCGACGGTGGACCACTGCGTGCTGCGTTGGCTGAGGCGCGTGCAGCTGGAATTGACCTTGATGCCGCGGCTGCGCAATTGCAAGAGCAGGGCGCCAAGTCGTTCGAGCAGAGTTGGAACGACTTGCTGAAAGACATCGCTGCAAAGAGCGGAGTGCTAGCGGGGCGCTGACGGCAACTTCTGGAGCAGTAGTTCAAACTGTTCAGGCGAAACTGGTTTGGAAACCAGGAAGCCTTGCATTGAATCGCATCCAGCCGCGATGAGCCAGTCGCGCTCCTGTTCAGTTTCAACGCCTTCGGCAATCACACTCAGGCCAAGCTTGTGTGCCATCACAATGATCGCTTCGCACAGCGCGCGATCATTGTTTTCAGTGCCGAGCATGCGGACGAACGACTGGTCGATCTTGAGGTAGTCGATGTCAAACTTCTTCAGGTAGGCAAGCGAGGAGTAGCCAGTGCCGAAGTCATCAATGGCAACCTGAATACCGGAATCACGGAACCGAAGCAGTCGATTGACAACATCGGGGTCTGCGTCAAGAAGTAGGCCTTCGGTGATCTCAATGACAATGCGATTTCCCGGTATTCCAAGTCGAGTGAGGTGATCGCTCCACGTGTCCTGCGGGATGTTGCCGTCGGCGCGAAATTGCACGGGTGATGCATTTACGCTGATCT
>CANJHD010000123.1 GCA_947474065.1 Planctomycetaceae bacterium | reverse complement strand
CCGTTACCAAGCCAGTCGATATCAAGGCCGAATGCGGCGTTCAGCGCGCCCGCGCGACCCAAGAGGTGCCGAACACCGATGGCGCCCACGAAGGGCGGCAGCACGAGCGGCAGAAGCAGCAGTCCGCCAAGGAAGGTCTTGCCGGGAAACGCGTACCGCGCACCCACCACCGCAAGCGGTAGCGCCATGATGATGGCAATGGTGGTGGTGATGGCTGCAATCAGCGTGGCGTTCAGCAAGCCGCGCCGAGTGGCGGGATCCTCAAAGACCGATGCAATGTGGCGCAGCGTGAAGCCGCCGTCATCGGTGCGGAACGCTCCACCAACGGTGAGCAGGATGGGATAGACAAGCCCCACGCCGAGGACCGCGACGATTGCAACCAAGAGGAAGGTTTGACGCCATGAGGTCCGCATCCGCCGCGGAGTCTAGTTGTGCGGAGTCCGGGTGGTGGTGCTCAACTCCACGCGCCGAGAATCAATCCGAGATCGGTTCCGTTCACGACACCGTCGCTGTTCAGATCGCCTGGACCAGCAGTGCCCCACGCGCCGAGAAGCAGTCCCAAGTCCGCTCCATTGACCAATCCATTGCCGTCAAGATCACCGAAGACGCTCGGCAGATCAACGAACCACGAAACGGCTGCACCAGCGGAGTTTGTCAGAGCATCGTCACGGGTCACACTCAGTACATAGCTGCCCGCAGACAGCGCCCTGATGTACAGATGCTCAACGTTGTCCACCGCACTTGCACTCAGAACATTGCCACCTACAAACACACCGACGCCCGCGTCGCCCGTGATTGGTGTTGCAACCCCACCGATGACCTTCTTCATTTCAAGGCGTAAGTTCATGACGCTTGGTGCGGTGCCAGATGTCCACAGCGTGCTCGGAACGCGATTCCAAGCAAGAAGAACTGAGACATCGGCAACGGCCGGAAGGTCAATTCGATAATGGTGCTGCATTCCAGTTGTGTAAAGGTCATAGTCCCAGCATTGAAGAGGCAGCGCGCTTGACGACACCGCACCCGCTGCCGTCGACGATGGGAATGCCTCGTTCGCTGTTAAAATGCGGTGCGACCGATCCACGTTGACCGTTCCTGCGCCGTACACAGGGTCAATCGGCTTTACCGTGATTCCCCGACTTGTTCCTGAAGTTGGGGTCTGGTTCTGCCAACTCAATCCATGAGTGGCACCACACATCAGCGCGCTCTTGATGGTGACACCCCTGCGACGTTCGACATTGACACTGTACGGAAGGGTAGATGTTGTTTCGTACATCAACGCCGCCGCTGCACTGACGACTGGCGTTGAGAAACTGGTGTATTGCCCTGGTGCCACGAGTTCCGGCTTCATACGCCCTGCCCCGTCGACACCTGTTGCTACATCGCCCGCACTGTGTCCGCCAGAGGTCAGGCCAACGGCGATGCCGTTGTAAACGCAAGACATCAGGGAACTCATTGCGCTACCTGCACCGTTGTTCTCTCCGCAGATAAAGAGCGTGTCGTCGCGATTCATGGCATAGTCGGCGCGGCGCAGCACTTCGTTGTCGTAGGTGACATTTCCGAACGAACCAATCCAACTGTGATTGAAGATACGAAGCGCGCCCGAGCCAGGTGCAGTTTGCGGCAAGAGACTTGGATTACCAAAGTTAAGGTTGGCACTCTGCGCGAACGAACCCGCTTCGTACACCCAAATACGAGTGATGCCCGGAGCCATGCTGGTTGCAGAGCCATACATCGTCTGCGCAACGAGTGTTGCATGACCACTAGTTCCCGATGCTCCGCTCATATCAATAAACGACTTTCCGACGAACTCCGCGAGAGTCCGATTCGGACCAAAGTTGCCAATTGATTCCGATGCCTCCACCTGACCAATACCGACGCGGACTCCAGTCGGAGTGATCACACCCAAGCGCGCAACGAGCGCGTCGTGCCCAACTTCATCCGCCCAGGCAGACATCGGACAGAGAGCTGCGAGTACGGTCAGGCAAGCAACGTCGGTTGTTGTGATTCGCATCTGGGTCGGATCTCGATCGTTCGGCAAACTTACTCAGGCTATGGAACTAGTATTGCCTCTGACTACGCAGTGCTGCAACTTCAAAGTTCGCAAAGTTTGCAAGTTCTCGGGCTTATGGGGGCATTTGCCGTAGCCTTCCCCCCATGAGCGCCCGCATGACCGTCATCCAGACCGAACACCTGTCCGCACCAGCCGCCAAGTGGCTCGCGGAGCGGGCTGACCTAGTGGTGGCCGATGCAGAGTCCGCGGCATTCGCAGCGGCCGCCCCGCGGACGGTGGCGCTGGTGGTTCGAACCTATACGCAGGTGAATGACGCGCTGCTCGCCCGACTTCCGGCGCTGCGCGCGGTTGGGCGCGCTGGGGTTGGACTGGACAACATTGATGAGGCTGCGTGCGCTCGCCGCGGCGTTCGTGTGTTTAACACGCCGGATGCCAACACGCAGGCCGTGGTTGAGTATGTCACCTGCTTAGTGTGCGATGCGCTGCGACCACGGTTGTTTCTTGACGCGCCTGTCGGCAAGGCGCGTTGGAGCGAGATTCGCGAAGAAGTGGTGGCGCATCGGCAGATGAACGAACTGCGAATGGGAATCCTCGGATTCGGGCGCGTTGGTCGGCGGGTTTCTGAAGTTGCGCGGGCGATCGGATTTGATGTGGTGTTTCATGATGTGCTAAATGTCAGCGAATCTGAACAACACGGGGTGCGCGCGGTGAGCGCTGCCGAATTGTTTGCTACGAGCGATGTAGTGACGGTGCATATTGATGGGCGCGCTTCGAACCGGGGGTTCGTTAATGCGGCGCTGATTAATGCGATGAAGCCAGACGCGTTATTCATCAATACGAGCCGCGGCTTTGTGGTTGACCACGTGGCGCTTGCGGCGCACTTGCGGGGATGTCCCGGCGCGCAGGCGATCTTGGATGTTCATGAACCGGAGCCGATTGATGCGGCAAATCCCCTGCTTGGAATTCCCAACGCCCACCTGGCGCCGCACCTTGCAAGCAGAACCGACGCTGCGATGGACGCTATGAGTTGGGTGGTGCGCGATGTCTGGGACGCGATCGCGCCCTGACATGCGTTCGGCACGCGAACTAGCAATACTGACAATACGGGGTCCACGAACGCCGCATTTCTGCGGGGCGGTTTCGTACACTTCCGAGCCACACCGCACTTAGGAGCAAGCACCATGTTTGAAATCAATTCCATCCACGCCCGTCAGGTCCTTGATTCCCGCGGAAACCCAACACTTGAATGCGAAGTTGGCTTGGAAGGCGGAGCGTTCGGACGCGCGATGGTTCCGAGTGGCGCATCCACCGGCGAACATGAGGCCGTGGAACTGCGCGATGGCGACAAGAAGCAGTGGATGGGTAAAGGCGTTCTGAAGGCGGTCTCCAATATCAACACGCGCCTCGCGCCGCTGGTGCTGGGAATGGACGCACGCGACCAAGCTGCGATTGACCATTCGATGATTGAGTTTGACGGCACGCCCACCAAATCAAAGCTCGGCGCTAACGCGATTCTTGGAATCAGTATGGCCAGCGCGCACGCTGCTGCGGCGGCGTGTCGCATGCCACTGTGGCGCTACCTTGGCGGCGCGGGCGCACGACGCCTGCCGGCCCCGATGCTCAACATCATTAACGGCGGTAAGCATGCAGACAACAGCGTTGACTTCCAAGAGTTCATGATTCAGCCGTTTGGTTTCAGCAACTTTCATGACGCCATGCGCGCCGGTGTTGAGTGCTATCACACGTTGCGCAAGGTGCTGCATGACAAGGGACTCTCAACGGCCGTCGGCGACGAAGGTGGCTTTGCGCCAAATCTCCCGTCAAACGAGGCTGCATGTGAAGTGATTGCGGAAGCCGTTAAGAAGGCTGGTTATGACTTGGGTCGGCAGATTGCTATCTGCCTTGACCCCGCTATGAGTGAGCTTGCCAATGAGGCGAAGGCTGTGAAGAAGAAGGGGTACCGCTTCTTTAAGAGTGACCCCAAGCGCGT
>CANJHD010000122.1 GCA_947474065.1 Planctomycetaceae bacterium | reverse complement strand
TTCGTTGCGGTTGCCATCCTGACGTCCTTTCTGCCGGGCTGTCCATATATGTGTGCGGACAGACCGGAAAGCTTGCGAAACTGGGCTCACTGCCCAGATACGGAGGCAAATATAGGAGTTTTTAGGATGGACGCAAGGGGTAACACGCCCTCGTCTAGCGGATTTCTGCCGAAATCGCAGATTTTCCCGTGTTTCAAGTGGTTACCCCAACGTCCACGCCCTCTTTAGGCGTTTCTCAACCAAGAATCAACATCCGGGAAAGGTCCAAAGCCCGGAGATTGGGCGCCGCCCGAGTTCCAAGGCGTCCAAGCTCCCCGTTCAGGCAAGTCGGCCCAGCCAGTCCCCAACCAGCCCAAGCCAGCCCAAGCCAGCCAGCACAACGGTCAGATCTTCACGGCGCCAGTGGTCGGCCGGCCCACTGAGTGGTACTCAAACCCCTCGTGCGCCATCTGCGCAGGGCGGAACAGATTGCGCCCATCGAACACCAGAGAGTGTTTCAGTCGGCGCTTGATCTCAGCAAAGTCCGGCGAGCGGAACTCATTCCACTCCGTGCAGATCACCAGCGCATCAGCACCATCAAGCGCGGAATACATGTCCTTCGACTGCGGAATCTGCGGCTCCTCATGCGCCAAATTAGGCATCGCCACCGGGTCATACGCAACGACCTTCGCGCCCGCGGCCATCGCAAATTTCATCAGCACAATTCCTGGTGCTTCGCGAATGTCATCCGTGCGCGGCTTGAACGCAACGCCCCAGAACGCCAGCTTGCGTCCCTTGAGTCCTGCGCTGCCGAATCGCTTCTCAACCTTCTTCCAGAAATGGCCGCGCTGATCTTGATTGACTTCGTGCACCGCAGCATTCAACTTGCAATCAAATTCCTTGCCGCGCCCCATGCCAACCACGGCTTGCGTGTCCTTCGGGAAGCAACTGCCGCCGTAGCCGAGGCCTGGATACAAGAACTGATTTCCGATGCGCTTGTCTGCGCACATACCTTCGCGCACGGAAGCAACATCAGCGCCCATGTACTCGCACAAGTTTGCGATCTCATTGATGAACGAAATCTTGCACGCAAGCATGGCATTTGATGCGTATTTCACCATTTCCGCGCTGCGAACATCCATCAAATAGATCGGATTACCGTTACGAACGAACGGTTCGTACAGATCACGCATGGTATTGGCGGCCTCTTCGCTTTCCACGCCGCACACGATTCGATCCGGCTTCATGAAGTCGCCGATCGCATCGCCTTCCTTCAGGAACTCCGGATTGTCGGCAATGTGAAATGGCACCTTGGTCAGGCTCTTGATCAGGTCGCGCACTGCATGGCTCGTGCCAACCGGCACCGTGCTCTTCACTACAACGGTCTTTGGCTTTCCAACTGGGCCAATCTTCTCAAGCGCACCAGCAATGTCCCGCGCGACGGCCAGCACATATTGCAAGTCCGCGCTGCCGTCTTCATCACTTGGCGTACCGACGCAAATGAAAATGGTCTCTGCATCTTGGTACGCGGCCTGCTTGTCCAACGTGAAATGAATGCGGCCAGATTGAATATTGCGCGCCAGCATCTCCGTGAGACCAGGCTCATAGATCGGGCTTTCGCCACGCTTGAGTTTCTCAATCTTCCGCGCATCAACATCAAGGCATGTCACCTGATTGCCGGTCTCTGCAAAGCACGCACCCGTGACGAGTCCAACGTATCCAGTGCCAACCATGGTGAGTTTCATAATTCGTTCGACTCCGTGTGCGTGTTTCGATCTGAGTAGCCGTTAGGCATGTGTAGTACCAATCCCGTGCCGCGGTGATTCCCATGTGCCTCATGTGCACCCATAAGAAACCCATCACGAGGCGCGAGAGTTTACATCACTCGATCGTGCCTCTAACTGCAGGAGTGCACGCTTGATTCCGAGCGTCGGCCCGCTCTGCCGCGCATCTCCCGCGTAACCACCGATCCAGTCCCCTGAACCCACCACCCGGTGGCAGGGCACCACGATCGGCATGGGATTCCGGCGCATGGCTTGTCCGGCCGCACGGGCAGCCCGTGGACTACCTGCCGCCGCCGCCAGCCAGGAATAACTGCGCGTCTCACCGCGGGGAATCGAGCAACACGCGCGCCAACACGCTTGCTGAAACGGAGTTCCTTCAGCAAGCGGAACATCACCAAAGTCATCAACACTTCCCGCAAGCCACGCCTCAATCCGCGCCCGAAGCAGCAGCGCCTGTTGCGCATCACGGGTGAGCAGGGTGACCGAACCTCCCGGCGTCTGCACTACCAGCGGCACACGGGCGCTGATCACGCCTTTGCCCACGGTCTTGCCATCGCCACGTGCCGCCGCGGCCTCGGCTTCACACATGGGAGCCGAAATTTCAGTAGCGATCGCACTCATGAACCAGCAAATCCTACCTGCCCACCGCAGTACGATTCGCCTTCCATGACCACTGCCGCCCGACCATCTGCGTTCGCCGCGCCCGCCTCTCTTGATGCCATGTCCCGCGAGTTGGTGGACCTTGTCGCCGCACAAGATCCCGACATCGCTGCGCTCATGGCGAAGGAAGCCGACCGTCAGGCGAGCACGCTTGAACTGATCGCCAGCGAAAATCATGTCACCCCAGCCGTGATGCACGCGGCCGGCAGTTGGCTGACCAACAAGTACGCCGAGGGCTACCCGGGCAAGCGCTATTACGGCGGTTGTGAGTTTCACGACCAGATCGAAGACATCGCCCGCGAGCGCGCCAAGCAACTCTTCAAGTGTGGCTTCGCCAACGTGCAGCCGCACTGCGGCGCCAACGCCAACATCGCGGCGTTCATGGCGCTCCTTGATCCGGGTGATCTGGTCCTCAGCCTGCCAATCAAGAGCGGTGGTCACCTGAGCCACGGCCTCAAGCCAAACTTCAGCGGCACCTTCTACAAGATCGCCGAGTACGGGCTTGACCCAACCACCGAGTTGCTTGATTACGACGCCATTCAGAAGATCGCGCTTGAAACCAAGCCGAAGCTCATCATCTGCGGATACAGCGCGTACTCACGCGTGATCGACTTCGCACGCTTCCGCGCAATCGCTGACTCGGTCGGCGCGTACCTCATGGCGGACATTGCGCACATCGCGGGCCTGGTTGCAACCGGCGTTCATCCAAGTCCATTCCCACACGCGCATGTGGTCACCACCACTACGCACAAGACCCTCCGCGGACCGCGCGGCGGCCTGATTCTCTCGAACGATCCGGAGATCGCCACCAAGATCGATCGCAAAGTATTCCCCGGAAGTCAGGGTGGTCCGCTCATGCACATCATCGCCGCGAAAGCCATTGCATTTGGCGAGGCGTTGCAGCCGGAGTTCACCGTCTACAGCAAGCAAGTGGTTGCCAATGCCAAGGCGCTCGCAGCGGAACTGATCAAGCGCAACTACCGCCTGTGCGCAGGCGGCACCGACAACCATCTAATGCTCGTTGACCTTCGTCAACGCAGTGCGGACCTCACGGGCGCTGACGCCGAGAAGTGGCTCGAAGCCGCTGGAATCATCTGCAATAAGAATGGCATCCCGAACGACCCGCGCCCCCCAATGGTGACCAGTGGTCTTCGTCTAGGCACCCCTGCACTCACGTCGCGTGGTCTCAAGGAGGCCGAAATGATTCAAGTCGCGGCATGGCTCGACCGCATCATGGGATCAAAGGGCGCAGCGGAGGAAACGGCCGCCGTGCGCGCGGAGATCCGTGCATTCTGCACGCGCTTTCCGATGCCCCATTAATTGGGTGCCGTTCACCCCTGTCCCTATTTCGGTGCATCACAGCTGCACACCAACGGCGTGAACACCACGTTCTCCGGAACACCCCCATCTGGCCGCAGGCGCCGGAGAGGACAGGGCCGCGCTCAGCGGCCGTCCTCGTAAGGCGCATGCGGGCCAGTACGCACGCGTGCAGTGAAGTGAGTTCAGCCGCCCCCCGCCCCCTCCGTTGCGCGCGGGACCCTCGGACGCGGACGGCTGCGCTCCACAAGGTTCCGCTTAGCCTCGGGCGAATCTGTTCGTCCGGTTGGCACCCACGGGGCGTAC
>CANJHD010000121.1 GCA_947474065.1 Planctomycetaceae bacterium | reverse complement strand
AATGAAGAAGTACTTCGTAGAGCTTGATGGTCGCCAACCCGATGAAGGATTCGTGCAACTTGAGCGTGTGATGTATTTGCAATGAATCAACAGCCCAACACTTATTCCACCATTGTGATCGGCGTCGGCACCATGGGTTCGGCGGCGTGTATGCACTTGGCGTCGCGCGGGGAACGCGTGTTGGGGATTGACCGCTATCCCGTACCGCACAACCTTGGCAGTCATCACGGCGGCAGTCGCATCATTCGCGATTGCTACTTCGAATTGCCCGACTACGTTCCGCTTCTCTTGCGCACACGCGCGGGATGGGAAGCACTGGAACGCGAGTCAATCAAGTTCGGCGCGGATGCAACATTTCCACTCGTGTATCGCCCCGGCGTCCTGTACATGGGTGCGCCCGGTAGCGAAGTGGTTGGACGTTCGCACGCTTCCGGCGCTGGACACGGTGTTCCATGCGAGCCGCTCGACGCACGTGCTGCGCGTGCGCGTTTCCCGCAGTTCAACATTCCTGATGGTTGGTCGGCGCTCTTTGAGCCGGGCTCTGGATTCGTTCGCCCAGAACGCGCAGTGGCCGCCGCTGTCCGCGTCGCGCGTGCGCACGGCGCAGATATCCATGAGGGCGAGCGCGTCATTGAATGGTCTGAAACAGCCAATGGTGTGCAGGTTCGCACCGATCGTGGCACCTACGAAGCTGGCTCGCTCATCATCACCGCAGGTGCATGGACGCCGAGTCTGGCGAGCACGCTTGGCGTCACGCTCACGCCGCTGCGCGTACCAATCGTGTGGCTTGCGCCGTGTGATGCAGCGCTGTGCGCATCGCCGCGGATGCCTGTGTGGTACATCGATCGATCAATCGCGCAGGGCGAGCAGGCAGCGCAAGCACAACACACCAAGAGCGCTGCACCAGTCGGCGAATCGCTTGGTAGCACCGACGTGAAGCCTGCTGGTCACACACTCCCCGGTATCTATGGAATCCCAACAGCCCCCGGCCAAGACGCGCCCGGCGGCGTAAAGATCGCGCTGCACGGAGCGGGAACACCGTGCGACCCAGACGCGCCGCGCGTGCCTGCCACTCTTGACGAAATCGAAGAGATCCGAAGCATCACCCGCGAGTTCATCCCTACCGCCGCTGGTCCCGCGTTAGCAACCGCGATCTGTATGTACACCAACAGCCCCGACCAACACTTCATCGTGGACCGCATGCCCGGCTGCGCGCGCACATGGATCGCGTGCGGATTCAGCGGGCACGGATTCAAGTTCATGCCCGTACTTGGTGAAGCGCTCGCAGATCTTGCCATCAACGGCTCGACGCAGTTGCCGATCGGATTCCTAGCACGGCGCGCGTAAGCGGCGTGGTGTGCTCGAACGACAAACGCACGACCACGCGTCGCAATTGTTACGATTCCTCCCCGTGAAACACTTTCTTTCGAGCCTCGTGAACGCCGGACTCGTGACGATTTTCACCAGTGGCACCATGACGCTCATCAATGCCCCGCACTTTGCGTTTCTGACATGGTTTCAGAACTGGCTGGTGAGTTGGAGCATTGTGTTTACCTACGTGTTTTTCTTTGCAGCACGGGTCTCGCAAGCGATTCATGGGACGCGCCGTCATGGCGGATCCGGCGGTTAACGGTCGGTCATATGATTGACGCATGCAAATCTCATGGCTAGCGCCCTCGTGTCTCGCTCTCGCCATGTCTGGGATGCATGCGCATGCGCAGGAACTCCCGTTCCCAACGGACGGTCGCGGCAATCCGCGCGTCGAGCATCTCGGGGCGTCCGTCGACCAGATGATTTACGAATTCATGGAAGCGGAGCGGATCCCTGGGATGACGCTCGCCATCGTGCAGGCTCCCTACATCACGCGCTTAGTGAGTTACGGTCTCACTGATATCGCGGAGAAGCGGCTTGCATCCACGAAGACCGTCTGGGCCGTTGGACCGATCTCGCAGGCATATGCAGCCGTTGCAGTGATGCAACTTGTGGAGGCAGAGAAGCTCGACCTCGGCGACCCGATCTCGAAGTTCTTGCCTGACGTCCCGACCGCGTGGCGTGCTGTGACTGTCATGCAACTCCTGCAACACGCGAGCGGCATTGCTGACTATCGCGCACAGCTTGGGTACGACGTTGGCAAGGATCTGTCGGCGGACCAACTTGTTGCGCTTGTGAAGGATGTTCCGCTTGCGTTTGCGGCCGGCACGGATGTTGCGCAGAGCGCGACCAACTTCCTTCTTGTGGCCACCATTATTGAGAAGGCCTCGGGCGGCTCGTACCGCGACTTCGTGATGAAGCACCAGATCGAGCCATTGGGCCTGCAACACACGGTGTTTGCTTCGGATCTCGCAACCCTCAAGGAAGAGAAGATCGCCGCCAACGGCAATAAACACCGCGACTTTCTGAAAGCGAGCGAGTTCGTTGACCCAACCGAACACGCCACGGGATACACGTCGGCGCTCGTGCCTGCGCATGCTGTCGCGTGCAAGGGATTCAGCGATATCTGGGCCTCTGCCGAGGACATCAGCCGTTGGGACATCGGCCTTGCGGGATCGATCCTCATCGCGAAGCCCGAGCACCGCGCGCTCATCTTCGGGCCCACCACGTTGGCGAACGGGAACAAATTTCCCGCGATGGCGGGTTGGCAGTTCTTCCACCACAAGGGATTGATGGATATCAAGGGAACCACGCCGGGATTCAGCGCGCTCCTCAGCCGATTCACGGACAAGTCAGAACTCGTCTGCGTGACGCTCCTTGCCAACAAGGAGGGCATCGAGCTCACGAACCTGAGTCGAAGCATCGCGGGAGCCTTTGGCAAGTCGCTCAGATCGGACATGGACGAACGTCGCCTGTACGGGCAGGAGAGCGCGTTCGGTGTGGACGAGACCATGGCGCGCGTGGAGGCGGACCTGAAGCGGCGCGGAATCCCGGTATTTGCCAAGTTTGATCATGCGCGCAATGCCAAGGAAGCGCAGTTGGAACTTCGCCCGACGCAGGTCATCGTCTTTGGTTCGCCGAAGGTCGGCACGGCGTTGATGCTGGGCGAGCAGAGCATCGCGATCGAGCTTCCGCTCCGGATCTCCGTGTGGCAGGACGCCGCAGGGAGCGTGTGGGCAGCGGCTCCGCGCGTGGACGTGATGGTCAAGGAGTACGGGGTGACCAACGATTCCACCGCGCAGGCAATGGAATCGCTGCTGCAGGAAGTGATCGGCCGTGCTTGCGTGGCGTATTAGAATGATTGGTCTATGACCACCCACGATCCCTTCAATGCGCGCACGACGCTGAAGACCGCTACCGGCGACCGCACCTACTACCGCCTCGATGCGCTCAAGTCGCTCGGGCCGATTGAACGCTTGCCGTATTCCATCCGCGTGTTGCTCGAAGCGTGCCTGCGCAATTGCGACGGCCGCATCGTTACCAAAGAACACGTGCAGAAGATCTGCAACTATGACCCCGCGAAGGTCGCCGAAGAAGAAATCCCGTTCATGCCCGGCCGTGTGGTGCTGCAGGATTTCACCGGCGTTCCATGCGTGGTGGACCTTGCTGCCATGCGCGACGCGATGAAGCGCCTTGGCGGCGATCCGAAGAAGGTGAACCCGCTGGTGCCGTGTGACCTGGTCATTGACCACAGTGTGCAGGTGGATGCGTTCGCAAGCGGCATGGCGCTGACCATCAACGGCGAACTGGAGTTTGACAGAAACAAGGAGCGCTACGAGTTCCTCAAGTGGGGGCAGAAGGCGCTCTCAAACTTCCGCGTGGTGCCGCCAGCCACTGGCATTGTGCATCAAGTGAACCTTGAATACTTGGCAAAAGTGGTCTGGGAACAGGACGGGGTCCTCTATCCGGACAGCCTCGTTGGCACCGACAGTCACACCACCATGATCAACGGATTGGGCGTGGTTGGCTGGGGTGTTGGTGGTATTGAGGCGGAAGCAGTCATGCTTGGCCAGCCGATTTACATGCTGATTCCTGAGGTTGTTGGCGTGCGCGTCACCGGCAAGTTGCCGGAAGGCACCACGGCGACGGACCTGGTTCTCACCATCACGCAGATCCTGCGCAAGTTTGGCGTGGTCAACAAGTT
>CANJHD010000120.1 GCA_947474065.1 Planctomycetaceae bacterium | reverse complement strand
CCGTACCACCCAAACATCATGTTCCCAGCGTCGCCGCTCATTCCGGCTGGCAGTAGTGGATTTGGTATCGCTATTCGTGATGCAAACGGCGACGGTGTGGCAGACGTAAACGACTTCGAGACTGCACGACGACGCTTCCTCACTGACAATCGCAAGATTGACTTGCGGCGTCCGAACGATGTGCCAACGGCGGGCGTCGCGGCGACTTCCACGGAGATCACTCAAGCCGACCGCAAGTTTGACTTCGACCTTGAGCGTGTCATGCGCCGTGCGCTGATTGATGAAGGAAGCCGGCAAAGTTACTTTGGTCGGCCGGGGCAGAGTGCAAGCGATGCGAACCTGTCGCTCGCTGCCACCAAGATGATGATCGCCAGTTTCTCGGCGAATGTTCTGTGCTATCGCGACGGCAAGCGTCGCATCACAAACACCATGTACCTCGATCAGCCGCTGCATCCGACGGAATCCATTGCGGTTCCGAACGATGCCCTTGGTACGAGTGGGATCAATGACGCCGGATTCATTGGCGTAGAGAAGCAGCCATTCATTCAGGAAGTCTTCATGGCCTTCGTCTATCCGAAGTCCAAGGTGACCCAGGCTGAACTTGATGCAGTGCTTGGACCTCCGGGCGGCAATGCGCTGCCGGGTTGCCCAGACCCAGACAATTGCTCACTCAGCGCCACCGATCCGTATGCGTTGCCAAGTTGCACAGCCAACAGTGCCGGTGAGCACTTTGTGGTCTACGACCCCGCCAATCCGGCCACGTGGCCTGCGGTGGTGTTCGTTGCGCAGATTGCCAATCCGTTCAATGAGCCAGTGAATTTGGCTGACTTTGAACTGCGCGTCAATCCGGCTTCGGGTTCGCCGCAGCGATTCTTCTTCGGCCTTCCGGGTCCAACGGGTAGTCGTAGTGGCAACACCTACGGCCCAGACGTGGAGCTCGGTCCCTGCACGCCAGAGGAGCCGCGCACGGCACTGGTCTTTAGCCTTCCAGAAAAGTTCCCAAACGGGGACCCCTTTCCGCGCGATGCATGGCTCGACTTCCTTGATATTGGCGCTTCCATCGATACCAACGGTGATGGAACAATTTCTACTGCCGAGGCCGATCCATCGAACGACATTAAGCCTGGTCAGTTCTTCAAGCCCGACATCAACGCAATCTTCTCACCGGCTTGGGGCGGGTCAACCGCCACGGGCACGCAGTACTTCGACGCGAACCGTCGCGGTGGAACCTTGTATTTCGATGCCACTCGGACTACCGCGCCGGCAGTGTTCGCGGGCCTTGATGTCAGTGGTGACATGAACCGATGGAAGCCATCGCCATCAGTAAACGGTGCGCCGCCAACCAATTCCTTCATTGAGTTGCGACGAGCGATCTATCCATCAAGCGGCGCAACGCCGACTTGGACCGTGGTCGATCGATTTGAAAATGAATTGGATCCCACGCTTGACGGTCAAAGCGGTCAACGCGTCACTGATCTCATCAATCGGTTGTACGTCGATGGTTCTGGTGGTTCGCTTCCGCCGCCACCGTCTATTGTGTGCCGCTCCGGTAGTTTGGCGATTGACGGTATTCGCCTGAAAACTGGCGATTTCTTCACCACATGGGCACGCGGCGCTCGGCAGTGGATCTTTGACACGCAGAATGGCTTTACACCAACGCCTTCCGGTCGCGGCATCATCACGATGGACGAACGCACTCCGCGCTACGCATTCGCGCGCACCACCGGAGTCATGGCTTCGAGTTCACCAACCGCTGGCTCGGTTGAACGCGAGACTTACATTGGCGGCGTGCAAGAGAGCGTGGGTCGCAAGGGCGAGATCATTGCAAACGCCACCAGTCTGCCTGACGGAAATTCAACCGGTGCCGCGCAGAGCCTGTGGATGTCGTCCGTGTACTACAACATCTGGGGCGAGCAAAAGCGCGGTAAGCCGACCTTCTTCCCGACCCGCATTCCGGAGAGCGCACAGGCGCGTACCTATCAGTACCCAGCGTGGCAGTTGACCAATGCCACGCCGCCGACTGGTATGACGCTCAATTACGGCGAGAAGGGTGTCTCTACCGCCAAGTTCGTCAACGGCGCGGACCCAACAAATTTCACGGCGCCATATCGCTTGTTCCAGAAGGATGCCGACTTTGATCAGGCGGCGGAGATCTTGGATGTTCCACTGTGGGGCACACTCGTGCAGCGCACAGGAAGCGGTCGTGCCTACGCCACGCTCGCTGAGATTCTTGCGCAGCCGCAGGAATCAACTGCCACGCTCTACTTCCCCAAGTTCCCCAAGCCTGCGACGTCGAACGGCGTCCTCAGTTACGGCTCGGACCAAGAGCACTACAACCGCCTGCAACTTGAGCCAGCGCAGTACGACACCGTGGCACCAGCGGGTGGCCGACCGACGCTCCTAAGCGGCGTTCAGACCATGCCGCCGCCGATTGAGGGCGGGGTCACGGCAACCACGCCTGCGCAGCAGAACGGCATCGGTTTCAACAGTCGCCTTCCTGGTGGCGCGGCACTCTTGGACGCATTCGTTGTTGATGATCGTGGCGCAGCGCCGTTTGATTCGTGGACAACCACAAGCGCTCCGGACGGCGTCATCGATTTCAATGAGCGCGCCACGGCGGAGAACCGTCGCCTGCGCCTCGCGCGTAACTTTGAAGGCAAACTCACGCCGGGACTTATCAATATCAACACCGCGCCGATCGAGGTACTGCATGCCATGCCGCAGATGATGCGATTGGTGTACGACGACGATTTCCCCATCACAAAGACCGTGGATTCCGACCCAGCGACGCTGAACTCATCGAGTTCAGGTGCGGCAAACTCTGCGCTCAGTAAGCGGCGCTTGGTGCGTGATCCATCGGCGTGGCAGTTGGCGCCGTATGACATGGGCGGTGGCTCGCCGGGTACAACGAACCCCAACTCCATTCTCTTTGATTACGGTGTGGCAGCTCCGCGCGTTCGCGTTGCCGAAGCAATGGAACTCTGGCGCAACAAGGGCAACGTCACGCCCGACCTGAGCACCAACCAGTTCCAGAACATGCCAAGCTATTACAGCCGCGGACTTGATCTGCCGGATGCATCAAATCACCGTGAGGGGGCGCCGGGCATACGCAGCGAGCGTGGCTTCGACAGTATCGGCGAGTTGGCAGTCTTGACCAAGGGTGCAGAATTCGCCCCGCCGACATCAAGCGATGCTGACGGTAACGGCACGCCCGATGTCGAGGACATTGCCAAGGGCAAGGTTCTTGATGTCAATCGCAACAATGTGGCTGACAGCGCCGATTCTGCAGGTCTTGTTGGTTCAAGTTGGAACCAGGCTGAAGGTTGGTCGATTCGCTTTGCGGGCAACGATCCGTACCGCACCAAGTGGGACGATCCAACCTGGGGCGCCGGACGACGTTCGACGGTTGGCACTGGACCGCAATCAACTGGTGGTTCTGCGCTCGCTCACCGCACCGAAGGTATCCCCAAGATCCTCGCTGCTGGCGCTGCGCAGGTCTATCCGCTCACAGGTCGCACGGCGATTGACAAACACCTGTTGGTCACTGCCACGGATGATCGCAACACGGGCACAGTAAATGAAGTGAACGACCCGTCCAACGACTCACTGGGCACACAGTTCATTGAAACCAAGGCATATCACTACGACATGACTTCGGGCGATGCTGTGGAACAGAATCAGATGCTTCGCGGCATCTCCAATATTGTCACCACGCGAAGCGACGTCTTTACCATCTGGCTGCGTATTCGCACCATCAAGCAGGACACGCTCACTGGCCAATGGAACGGCACCGATCCCGAGTCGATTGTTGATGACTCCCGTTACATGATGACCATCGATCGTTCATCCGTCGACCGCCCCGGCGAGCAGCCCCGCATCGTGAGCTTCGTAAAGGTGCCAAACTAAATAGGTGCCGTTCACCCCTGTCCCCAATTTCGCCGTTGCGCGCGGGGCCCTCGGACGCGGACGGCTGCGCTCCACAAGGTTCCGCTTAGCCTCGGGCGAATCTGTTCGTCCGGTTGGCACCCACGAGTCGCACGTCCAGCTGCCGGACTTCTCAGTTTCACACGCCACTTACCGAGGATCCCGTCCTCACTGCGCGGGCTCGCATACGGAAACCACGT
>CANJHD010000119.1 GCA_947474065.1 Planctomycetaceae bacterium | reverse complement strand
GGCGCAACATAGACGCCTTCGGCTGGCTCATAGAGATGCTTCTGATTGTCCCACTGCTGATCATTCACCTGCGCGGGCGCGCCGCCGCCGCCGTGCATAGAGATCCACAGCGGTCTGGTTCCATCCTTAGACTTTGCACCAAACTGTGTGGCCCAGATCGGCATGCGTGCGCCGTCGATGGCGAGCACGCCAGACTTGAGTTCTGCAGCTCGTTCTGTGCGTGTTCGATCGGCGATCGATTTGACGGCAGCATTCAAAGCCGCCGTTGCCTCAGCGCGCGTCAATGTCTTGGGAACCTCAGCGCCAACAGCTTCAATGCAAAGGGAGCAGACGATGAGTGCGAATGCCGTCATGAACGAGCGCCCTTCTTCCAAGCATCAGCAGTGCGCGTGGAATGTTGAACTGACGGAGTACGCGCAGTGCTACCACTGCCCTGCTGAGAGGATTCCAAGAGACGAGCGTCTAGATCTGCTGCTGCGCTCGCGTTACCGCGCGCGTGTTCGACTGCTGCAGCAAACGCCAACGAGTCACGATTCTTCGGCGCAAATTTCAAGGCAATCTGGAAACTCTGCGCGGCATGTTCTAACTCACCTGCCCACGCAAGTGCGGCACCAAGCAGATGGTGCGCCTCGGGGATGGCCATGTCTCGCTCGGTTGCGTCCATGCAGAATTCGGCGCACTCCTCAAAGTTCCCAAGTTCCAACGCAGCGCGCGCTGCAGAGAGCCGCGGCTCCGGGGTGTTTGGGTCGTGAGTCACCGCGCGCGCTGCGTACTCACCTGATGTCTGCCACTGACCGAGCAGTGCATAGATGTCGGCGATGGGGCGCGCAAGGTCGGGCGCTCGGCCGTGATTTCGCACGAGCGACTCCATTGCGTCGGCAGCGGCAGCATCATTGCCAAGCGCAATGTGCGAAACCACACGAAGCATTGCCGACTCAGCACTTCCGGGTGACTGATGTTCCCACTGCTCAAATAATGCGAGCGATGCCGCGTAATCACCAGCCGCGTGTTGGCAGTGCACCAAGAGCGAGAGGTAACGAATCTCGCTGGGATGCTCCGCAACGAGTTTGGTAAAGATCGGCACAGCCAGCGCGGCGCGACCAGTGGTCATCAGTACAACAGCAAGATTGAACTGCGATTCACGGCGCGTCAGTTCAACCAATTTCTTGTGATCGCCACCCATGTCCGCCATGTAGCCAAGATCGATCAATTGCTGAAGCGCGTCAGAGGCCTCAAACGGATCCTGCCGCATCTCCGGTGGATGCATGCCCGCGTTGCCGGGAACATCGTCCCAACTTGGAACCGTGGCGAGCGCAGGGGCAACTTCGAATGCCTCAGTAACAACGCGGCCATCCATATCGAGCCCGATGCCAAGTCCAAGTGCTGCAAGTGCGGTGGGCGCAATATCAAGGAGCGTTGGCGCCCCGATCGATTCCCCACTACGAAACCCGGGGCCAGAGAAGATGGCCACGCCGTGCACTCGATGCCAGCGGCTCTCAAGAGTTGCGCGCTCTTCTTTGGACACATCCAAGATCACCGGGCGCTCGGTGCCGGAGTGGAATCCATGGTCAGAAATAAGGATGACGGAAGTACCCACTCCGGCCGCTTCCAGAAGTTCGCCAAGCAAACGGTCATGCATCCGGTAAACGCGGTCCATCACTTCGCCGTAGACGCGCAGGTCAGCGGGCTTCACGTGGTCCATGCGCGGGGGTCGGTACTCCATGAAATGGTGACCGATAGTGTCGATGGTGTCATGAAAGACCATGGCGCAATCCCAAGCACCGCTGCGCAGCGTCTCTATCGCCGCGCGATGAAGCGACCGCATCCGCGCAAATTCCTTGGCAAGCGTTGCCGGGCGATGATCGCCGCGCCCTGCCTGAGCAGCATTCGGGAGCAGTTCCTTCAGTTCATCGCGAGTGATATCCGTGACACGCACGCGAGCTGCCGCAACGCGGGTTGCGCACTCTGGAGAACCATGAACCACGCCCGCCATCAGTGGCCATGGTGCGCTTGTCGTACTTGGCGCCTGCTCCATGAGGAGATTGCTCACGCAGGTTCCGGTGATTGGTTCTGCGGGATGGGACGCATACCAGCCCACCGTGTGCACGCGCAGCGCGCTCTGCGTGAGGATGTTCCAGAGCGCCTTGGTCTTACGCGTGGTGCTTGACGAGACGCGAACGCCCTCTCCGGATGGGTTTGGTTCAACAAAGTTCAGTATGCCGTGCTTGTCAGCCGTCTTGCCGGTGGCGATGGTGGACCACAGTATCGGCGAGAGTTTGGGCTCCATGGTGCGGAGGTTGGCCCGCGTCCCGGCTGCAATGATTGCGGCGAGATTCGGCATCTGTCCGCGCGCAATCAGTGGATCGATGATCTGCCAATCAGCAGCATCCCAGCCGAGAATCAAGAGGCGTTGGACTGGTCGCGGGAGCATCAGAAACAGCATCGTACGAAGCAAACGAGGGGCGACCGTTGTCGATCGCCCCTCGTGGGGTCATCAATATGAGATGAGCGAGCTCGAGATCCGACGGGCGATCCCGGCAGACAAACTTCAGCTGCGGCGGCGCGAGCGACCGATCCCAGCCATTCCAAGCACCGCCAACACACCCGGCGCGGGAACTACGCCCACTGGAGCGTCCGGCGTGGTGTCCCACTCAATAAACCTGATTGTCCGGATATTGGCGTTGGCTCCGACATCCATCCGACCGTAGCCGTAGTGCGTGTAGCCGGTGTTCGCCACGAACTTGAACCCAAAGTAGTTGATCGTGTTGTAGTTCCAGTTGCCCACGCCGGACTGTGTAGGTGTGTTGAACACGGCACTATAAGCGTCGGACGGCGGATTCCATGGGCCCGCGGATCCAACCTGCTGCTCGGCGTTCAAATTTCCAACCGAGTAACCGAACTGCCCAGGAGCGCGCATGAATTGGGTCCCGATGGCGCCGTACATGGTCAGCGACGGCACTGATAGGACTGTGGTGTAGATGTTGAAATCCCAGCCCGCTACACCCACACCGGTGGATCCCGTGCTTTGAGTTTGAACATTCATGTAGAGACCGGTGGTGGTAGCCGGAATGCTCAGATTGCAGTTCCAGTATGCGACCGAGGCGTGGGCGCTTGCGGCGAAGGTGACAGCCACTGCTGAAGCAGCGACGAAATGACGGCCGAGCCGAGTTTCAATAGACATGTTTTCCCTTTTCCTTCTTCCGATTGTTCCGACAGCAAATACGTGTCTGATGCCGACTCCTTGACGGAGCGCCTGCTTCAGACAAGAGACAACATGCCCCGGATCTGGGGCAGTGCAAGTCGAACTCGCGAGTTCGATGCAAGAATTCGCTTAATGGTTTATAACCGGCCGGAATAGGCGGAAAAACGCGTCAGGGGTAGCCCATAGTGGGCTACCCCTGTGATTTCACGTTGGAGCGTCAGTCGCGCCTTAGCTGCGACGGCGACGGCTCGCGAAGCCAGCGAGGCCGAGCAGAGCGAGTGCGCCTGGGGCTGGAGCAACCGTGACGCTAGCTCCTGCAGTGGTCTCAAAGGTGACCGAGGTAAGAGTGCGAACGCCCATGGTCGCTCCCACGGTCATGATTCCCCAGCCGTAGTGGGTCCCTGCGTCTGCACCAAGGAATCGGAAGCCGAAGTAGTTGGCTGCATTGAGCACCCAACCACCAGCGGACACGCTCGATGCGGTGTTGCCGAAGGTATTAGCGCTACTGACCAAGGTTCCGGCGGACAGGCTGGCAACCGCTGCGGTTGCTCCGCCCTGGCCGAGGCCCATAACGCAGCCACTTGGAGCCGCTGCGGCGAACCAACTCATGGCGGTGGTCGAAGTTCCGTAGGGGTTCAGGTCCCAACCAGCCACATTACCAGCGGCGGAGCCGGCGGTCTGGGTCTCAACGTTGATGTATTGCCCGTCGATGTTGTTCGGGATGACGAGGTTGGCATTCCAGGTGACGAGGTCGGCATTGGCCGCAGCAGCGGCCATGGCAACAGTTGCAGCAGCGACGATGTGCTTCTCAAACCGGTTTGAAATACGCATTGTTCTGATCTCCGAAATAAGGGGAAACGGATGCCTGGTAGTAGGAACTTCCAGGCTAGGAATAATCTTCAAATCAGAGTCAGAAAGTGGGAACATTCTGCTCTTCGGAACACCATGCCACGGTTACGGTCTTATAAAAGTAATAGGCGAACGCATTTTTAAAGAAAGATGCATAATTCTGATAAATAGTCGCATCTGGGCGCATAGCGGCTGATCCATGCAAACGAACAGGGGTAGCCCAAGTGGGCTACCCCTGTGATTTCACGCGTAGTTCAGGCAGATGTCTGCCCGAGATGGAGCGTCAGTCCCGTCTTAGTTGCGACGGCGACGGCCGCCGGCGAGGCCAGCGACGCCGAGGAGAGCGATCGCGCCTG
>CANJHD010000118.1 GCA_947474065.1 Planctomycetaceae bacterium | reverse complement strand
TCCCAGTACTGCGACAACATCGCCTGGTAACGCACCGCTGCGTCCGCTAGGTCGTGCGCATCAGCGCTCGTACACATCGCTTTCAGACCCCAGAAGCCGACTGGGTTCGCCATCGAATCCGCGACCGCCTGCGCGTAACTAGCGCGCACTAGAGTCATCGCCAGAACGAGGGCGGTTACTCGTCGCATGATCCCTCACAGGACAATCTACGCCCCTCCAATTTCCGCTTCTTGGACGCCACGAAGGCCGCGCCAGCCACGCAGGACAGAAGCAGCGCGCGGCCTAGCGTCCACGCACCGACTGGGCTTCCGCCAGAAATCGAAAAGCACCCGCATTCAACTACTAAACCGCGAGCCAAGACCGAAAGTTGCGCAACTGCGAATCCGGCAAACATGACGACCGAGGCTGCAAGCGCAGCGCGGCGAAGGAGCCCAAAGATAAGCGCCGCTGCGATAGTTGCCTCCATCCATGGCACCACAACAGCCACCGCTCGCGTCAGGGCGTCCGGCAGCACGTCGTATGCGAGTAGAACTCTGTACCAAACCCAAGGCGATCTGATCTTCGGTACCGCACTACATACGAGGAGCACGCCAATCAGAACAGGGACCACGGACACGAGAGAGAAAGTGGCAGCCCCGCGCAGTACCAGTCGATGGAGAAGCGTGCGCTCCGTACGGCGGATCACGGCTGACCCCCATTCCAATCCACCATACCGTTAGCGAACACAACAACATTTTGGAATCCATCGTAGTAAAGATCGGCCGCAAGGGCGTCTGCCAGGGGGCATGCTGACGACGCACAATAGACGACGACCGGAAGTGCCTTGTTGAGATGTGCCGTCGCTGCGCTGCGCGCCCCGGGACTCACATCTGCAAAGACATTAATTGCGCCTTCAATGTGCGCTCGCTCAAAGTCCTGTGATACCCTCGCATCGACAAACTGAACACCCGCCGCATGCTGGGCACGGGCGGTGGCCAAGTCGATCCTGCGCACGAAGTTTGGCTTGACACTCCGTCGGGCGAATTCGATGGAAGCCTGATCGCTCAGCAGCCGTTCGCCTGCAAACCCAGTGAGAGCCAGCCCGAGAATTACCGCCACGGTAGAGAGGATGGACACCTGCCAAATCAGGTTGGTACCCTCCAGCGAGCGCGCAAGTTTCATCCCGCCCCTCGAGAACTTTAGGACCGCCACAGCGCCGACAAGCACCGCAAGCGAAACTGCTAGCCTCCAAAACTTCTCAAGGGCAATAAGCGAGTGCGGAACCTCCAAATTCCCAACTAATATTACAGTTCCGTCCCAATAAACTGACAACTCATCAATGGTCACCTTGACCATTCTGGCCCCATCCAAGATCAGCATGTTCGGGCCATCCTTGGCCGCAAGGACCACATAGTGGTCAGCCTCCTTAGAGCGCGGCGACGCACGAACATGCAGGATCATCGGCGCTTCGGCCAACGCCAGTAGATCTACCGTGGCGCCCGCGCAAACCTGGGAATGCAGGCTTTGACTCTCGATCGCACGCGACAACTCTAAAATTGTGCTTCCTTCGGCGCGGCCGACGAACTCAGGGCGAAGCAATTCTTCCATTGCAAGATCCCGCTTGCCCAGCAGTCGAGCGCAGGCGTACACGGAATAAACGCCGCAGTAGCCCGCTCGGCCCGTTGTCCTTCGCGCGAGGATCCCATGGGGCTCTGCGTCTGATGCTCTTGACTGCCTGTCAGAGCTCAGCGAACTTGTCAACCTGTCAATCTCCGCAACATCATCGCCATCGACCACGGGTGCAATCGCGTGATCTCGCACTTCCCATAAAATTCCCGGCGCCCAATCGCAGGCGGCGGCTGTTCCCTCCGGAAGGTCGGTCAATGGTCTCCAAATCGCTGGAGCCTCCGCCAGTGCTCTAATCGTCCTCTGCACAACTACCGATCTGCCATCTCGGTAACAAATCACTTGACGCAGACGCAGCGAAGTGAGCCAGCGGCACCCATTAAAACCAGCCCATTCGACTTCGTCGATGTCCACTGTGTTACGCGCAATGCCCACCCGAGGATAAAGAACTCTCGTTCCACGCGGCGCAGAGGGCGGATCATCCGACATCTTTGCGCCACCGACCGCCACATCGTCCGCGGTCTGAGAGAGTCGAAGGCGAACTGGCGGGGCGCCTTCTGATGCCAGCGTGTACGCGATCTCGCCAAATCGGCCGACAATAGTAATCTCGCATGGGTATCCCTCCCACGGCACCCGTTGCGCAACCACGCCGTCTAGTGGTCCCGCTAAAAGGCGCTCAACTCGCGAATCTCCGTCAATAGGAAGCATTCCAAATAGCCCCCGCGCCCAACCGAGAAATGACTCCAGCGCAATGTCTGGTCCCTCTTTCGCGGATGTGAAGTTTGCCCTTCGCGGAGCAGCATCTCCATCAGATCTGATCGCGCGAACACACACCTCCTGGTCGGTGTAGTCGAACTCCCGACGAGGCGGATCCCAAGAATCCCGTGGCGATTCCGGCAGCTCGTTTGGGGAGAGCGATGTCGTCACAATGCACGAGGTTGCCACTGCTGATTTGGAATACTCGATGCGCCGTACCCTACAGAATGGCTGAGCCGCATCTATATCCCCCGAGACTCGTTCCTCTGAAACCAACACCACGTTCAAGGGGAACAAGCCTCTCAAGGCGATGGACAGTTCACGGATTGCTTCCGATGAGCCGCGTTGCGCGACTTCGTGCGCTAAGTCACCAACTAGACAACGCCCCAAATTTGCTACGGGTGATACCGCTCCGTGCGTAGCTCGATCCGGCTGGAGCGCGGAAATGTTGGGTGCGGCGATTTCAGCGATTGTGCACCCGTCGGGCAAGGCGCCGAAACTCGTGTCTGACGCAATGGCATTCAACGAGAGAACGACGACCATGACATGGATCAGTGGGACTGAGCCTTCACTGCCAATCGCGCATTGCCTGCGACGAGGGCGCGCAGTAGTCCTACCAACGTCGATTGGATTGAGGGTGCGCTCAACTAAAGCCGACGGTACTGTTCCGCGTTTGGCGACACGTGCCTCCAAGCTTGGGCTCCCCAATAGACAAGAATCAGTCGACTTGGGGCGAACTCCGTGCCACCGAGCGTCGAGATCGGCGACAGGCAGTTCGAGGTAGATCCGAGTCCGGCGAGCGCGTAGTTTGAACAGTATGCGCGAACGATCCAACCGTTATGGGGTGCCTGGGGGGCAGGTAGATGGGCACGGATTGCCTTCGGTGGAATAGCACCAACTGCTCGCTTGCGGAATGCAATTCGCTTCAGTACACGCTGCACGCGAGTTGGAGGTACAGCACTTTCCTCGCCCACTCTGCACGGTGGAGTCACAATAGTTGTACCCGCCGGTACATTCAGGCCCTCCTAGCTCGCTCAGGCCAAAGCAGTAACCTGGATAATGGGTTGTCGTCGAGCAGCCCGCGCACCCCCCGAGGAGAAGCCCTGCGTCAACAGGCGCTAGCAGCCCCGCTGCCCATGACGCGGATACTACAAACAGCGCTGAAGCTAACACCACACGTGGCAAGCCGGTTATTGCGTTCATCGATGTAACTCCCGTTCGGATTCCGATTTCGAGGGACCCCACGTTGACTCCCCTTCCCCGTAGTCTAGCGACCCGCTAGAGAGCATGCAAGGCAATTCCCACCTAGCGCTAGTTTCCGAGGATTCACCGACAGGATGCGATGTCAACGGGGATGACCGAGGAATCCTGCGACTCGCGCCGGCAGCGGCCCGACGAAACCGGGATCAAGTTTTTGATCCCAAGCATCTCCGCTGCTTAAACTATACGTAGCGCGATGTTGCCGCCGCTAGTGTCTTCATCCGCCCACCGCTTTGGTTCGCCCGCACTGGCCGCGCCCGGCACCGTGAAGAACCGGTTCGTCTGCGACGTGTACGCAACGGCCGTGAGATAGGTGAGCGTCGGGTCATACAGGTGACCCGAGAACGCGAACATCACCGTCTTATTCTCGAAGCCCCAGCGCGTGTCGTCAACGCCTGGAGCGTTCGAAGCCGATCCGTACGCGGACGCTGCTACAAAACGCGTCTGGATGAGCCCGGAAAACTTGATGCTCATCGCCCCGTCCGCGGCTTCGATCTGCAACCCACCTCCGGGCGCGTTGGACAAGCCGGCCGTCCACTGCGTATCGCGGTACGCGGTACGCGCCGACGTATCCGCAAGCACGTCACGCACCACGCCGCGAATCTGCTCCGCGCGCGCCTCATCCAACCACTGGTCACGCTGCTCTACGCGCATCTCCGCAAGCTCAGCGCGCATGGCGGCAAGTTCACGCTGAACGTCAATGGGTGGCAGATCGGCGATGAGGAGCACGGGCGCCACAGCGTAACGGCAGATTGAACAGAAAACGATGAAGGCGGCGCCGAGCAGACCGCGTACATTCTCGTC
>CANJHD010000117.1 GCA_947474065.1 Planctomycetaceae bacterium | reverse complement strand
GCAAGAATCGCATCAACGATCTGCGTTGGCGCAGTGGCGCGAATCGGCTTGCCGCAGACGCGCCCCTTCTCATCAGCGTGCCAACACGTTGGCGTTCCGCAGCGCGCGAACATCAGGCGCAGGTAGTCATAGATTTCCGTGGTGGTGGCAACGGTGGAACGCGGCGTGTGACCGCCGCCGCGTTGCTCAATGGCGATGGTTGGCGGCAGGCCTTCAATCGAGTCCACATCGGGCTTCTGCATCTGGTCCAAAAACTGGCGCGCATATGCGGAGAGGCTCTCCATGTACTTGCGCTGACCTTCAGCAAAGATGGTGTCGAACGCCAGCGAACTCTTGCCACTGCCACTGACGCCGGTCATCACCACCAGGCAGTCGCGCGGGATGGTGACGTCCACGCCCTTGAGGTTGTGCTCACGCGCTCCGCGAATACGGATGGAACGGAGGTCAGCGGGTTGTGGCTTTGCGCGGGCCATGGAGGTCCGTAAATATAGGTGGCACGGCGCGTTGCGACCCGCCCCCATGGTCATGGGGGGCGCACATTGCAAGAAAAGTGAATCAAATGGCATGGCAGGGACGAATGAGCCCTAACCGTCATGCCGCTTCGAGCCGACATTTCCGCACTGCATGCCCGTCAGGCGACCAATGGCGTTGACACTTCGAAGGCGTCCGTCAAGGACCGTCGCTCTGCCCGGATGGATCGCTCGGAGCGAGAGATGCTTGTGCGCGCTACGCGGAGCATGGTGTTGCATACGCGGCGCAGGTGATGGATGCGAGCGCAGCGATGCGATTGAGCGCAATGCGCCTTTGGGTGTCGCAGTTACCTATCGCGAGCACAGCACTCGGTTATTGTGAAAGAGTTTCCGCAACACATACTGTCAAGGGCGGGGGGAACGGACGGAAACCGCCTCGCGTCGAGGTCGAAGGTAGCCAACGAGCCTGCGGTTAACTGCTTTAGAATCGTGGGTTTACATCAAAGACATGGAGCCGCCGTTCGAAAGAATGGCGGGAGTATTTCTTTCTACAAAGAAACACTCTGTGGGTGAGAGAGTCCGTCGTTCATTTAAGCGTGTCTGAATCATTGCAATTGAACACTACCTCGCCTTGCATATCCCGATTATCGCGACACACTGTTACTAGAGACAGTTGATCGCCGCTGACGACGCCTGTCCTCACTTTCGCATGGCTCTCGGCTGGATCCATACTTTCTCCGGAGTTTCCTGCACTAAACATCAGCATTGCTGGGAGGCAATCGGAAATGAAACGGGCCTTTATATTCGTTGCATCGGCGGTAGTAGTCATCAACGCTTCGGCTGACGCCGGTGTGCTTGGCTACTCCTTTTTCTATCGCACGGCTAGCAACGGCAACACCGTCGTCGACATCTTTACCGTTGTTTCCAACGCCAGCGACCGTCTACTGAATGTCTACAGCGTTAACTTCACAACAACACAGGGCGGTGCAACAGCGACCACCTTCGTTCAGCAAGCGGGTGTAAATACCAGCGGCTGGAAGCCGGATGGCTCATCCACCCGCAGCAACAACATCGACAGTTTCATGACCATCGGCGTTGATGGCGGAGCCCAGTCCGGAGGCGAGTACTACGCATCACTCGGAACCGCCCCAGACGGTAACTTCACCAATTGGTCATCGCTTGCTCCAACCGTGCCAGCGAACGCTGGTTGGTTTCTGAGCCCGCCGACACTGCCCGACAATGTGGCTGAGTCGATGAACGGCATGTCGGGTGTTCGCCTGAATACAGGTGCCGCTACAGTTTCAAATCTGGGTATCTGGTGCGCACACTTGGTGATGGCGCCTGGTAGTGCCAGCGGCGGCTGGTGGGCCTTGAGCAGTGCAGTGAAGGACGGTCTCACTGGTGCCACCGTCACCACCACGTTAGGACCGACGTTCTTTTTCCCCACACCTAGCGCACTCGCGCTACTCGGCATGGCGGGCTTCTCCTCGCGCCGTCGTCGCCCCTGAACCAGTCTTGATGCCTGAGATCAATTCAACTCAGGCGCGTCGGCGGCGCATCGCACAGCCAGCGGTCGCGACCAGTGCAAAGGCGCCTGGCGCTGGGATGGCGCCGCCAAAGCAGACAATATCGAATGCCAGCGCCGTTGACACCGCGACGTCACACGCTACCTCTTCCCCTTACGCGCGCGACCAGCGCGGGTACCGGGCATGCCAGCCTTGGGGCGCGGCTTCTCTTCGACTTCTGGTTCCTCGGCCATGCCCTCAACTTCGGGCAGTGCTTCGACGCGCTTGCGCTGATCGCGCAGGCGGGCGGCCTTCTCAAACTCCAACGCTCCGGCGGCCGCGAGCATGTCCTCTTCAAGTTCACGCAATGCTTCCGCTTTGTCGAAGCGGCGGGACTCCTTCGTGCCCACTGCTTCACGCGCAGTGCGATTGGCCTTGATCTCAAGAGCAATGCCCTGGCGAATCGCTTTCACGATCGTCTCTGGGGTGATGCCATGTTCCTTGTTGTAGGCAATCTGCTTAGCGCGGCGGCGCGAGACTTCGTCGATGGCGGCTTCCATCTCGGGCGTCATCTTGTCCGCGTACAGGATTGCTTCGCCGCCGGAATTGCGCGCGGCGCGACCCATGGTCTGGATCAGACTTGAGCGGCTGCGCAGGAAACCTTGCGTGTCCGCGTCAAGAATGCAAACCAGGCTGACTTCCGGAAGGTCAAGACCTTCGCGCAGCAGGTTGACGCCGACGAGCACGTCAAACAATCCTTCGCGCAATTCCTTGAGAATTTCGATGCGGTCGAGTGTTTCGATTTCGCTGTGCAGGTAGCGGACGCGCACACCATTCTTGTGGAGGTAGTTGGTGAGTTCCTCGCAGAGTCGCTTGGTGAGCGCGGTGACCAGCACGCGGTCGCCGCGCGCGGCGCGTTCCTTGCAGCGCTCCAAGAGATCGGGAATCTGTCCGCGCGCGGGTAGGAGCGTGATGATTGGGTCAACAAGTCCGGTCGGCCGAATCACTTGTTCGGCGATCACGCCGTGCGAGCGCTCCAGTTCTAGCGGGCTTGGTGTTGCGCTGACGTACACCACCGCTGGAATGATTTCTTCAAACTCCTCAAAGCGGAGCGGGCGATTGTCCATGGCGCTCGGCAAGCGGAAGCCGTGGTCTACAAGCGTTTGCTTGCGTGCCTTGTCACCGAAGTACATGCCACGAATCTGCGGCAGCGTGACGTGACTTTCGTCTACCACTACGAGCCAGTCATTCTCTGCATGCCCGGGCACGCGGCGGAAGTAATCCATCAGTGTCCACGCGCGTTGTCCGCGCGCGCGGCCGTCAAAGAATCGACTGTAGTTTTCAATGCCGCCGCAGTAGCCAGTTTCTTGGATCATCTCTAGGTCATACTTGGTGCGACCGATGAGTCGTTGCGCCTCTAGCAGTTTGCCTTCCGCGCGCAACTCCAAGACGCGTTCGTCAAGTTCTGCTTTGATTTCATCAAGCGCGCGCTTCATCCGATCTTCAGGCATCATGTAGTGCACAGCGGGGAACACCCACGCGCGCGATTCCTCGCTGAGAACTTCGCCACTGACCGGATCGAATGTTTCAATTGATTCGACTTCTTCGCCGAACAGGCCGATGCGAATCGCATGTTGCTCACTTGCAGGGAAGACTTCAATGGAATCGCCGCGCACGCGGAAGTTGCCGCGTCCGGGTTCGATTTCCTTGCGCACGTATTGCATATTGGCAAGGCTGATGAGAAAGTCGCGGCGCTTCAGTGTGGTGCCGCGTTCCACCACCACCATGCGATTTCGGAATTCATCCGGTGAACCAAGGCCGTACAGGCAACTGACGCTGGAGATGACGATCACATCCGGCCGCGAAAGCAGCGAACTGGTAGCGAGCAGGCGTAAGCGATCGAGGTCTTGATTACGACTCGCGTCTTTCTCAATGTAGATATCGCGCTGCGGGATGTACGCCTCGGGCTGGTAGTAGTCGTAGTAACTGACGAAGTAGCAGACGGCGTTGTCCGGAAAGAGTTCCTTCATCTCTTCATAGAGCTGCGCCGCAAGCGTCTTGTTGTGACTGATGAGGAGCGTCGGCTTACCGGTGCGCGCGATGACATTCGCCATCGTGAAGGTCTTGCCAGTACCAGTGGCGCCCAGCAGCGTCTGGAACTTTTCACCGCGCGCGAGTCCCGCCACTAACTGCTCGATCGCCTCCGGCTGATCGCCAGTGGGCTGGTAGGGGCTTTGAAGGCGGAACATCGGCAGAATTGTAGGAGGGTGGGGCAGGTGCGCCGATAGGGGGTAAAGTTCCGTTTCCTTGCGGCGGCGCCGCTTGCGAACCAGGATTCATCCCTACGCCATTGAAAGACGCTTTCACCATGCAAACTTGCTCCAAAGTCATCGTTAGTCTTCTTGCGTTTGCATGCGTTTCTGTCCCGATGCAGGGCTGCAAGAACGGTCCGCCGCCGGTGATGGCGGCACGGCTTCTCTTCAAGGGTGGCAAGGATCACAACGGCGGTCCGATCGCGCAGGGTGACGTCTTGAAACTGACGAAATCCACGGACGGCACTGCCACCGATGGCGAAGACTTCAAGGTTTCCCTCGCTTCCAAGTCCGGCGATGGATACGAGTGGCAATG
>CANJHD010000116.1 GCA_947474065.1 Planctomycetaceae bacterium | reverse complement strand
TGGCCAAAACCGATGAATTCCGCGCACGTATTTCAAAGGGCGAGAAGCCCTTCGACCTGCGACCCGAAATCTTCGCCGTCGCGCGCGAGGCCATGGACCGCTCCGTCGGCATTCGCAACATCTTCAACCCGGACCTGCCGGAAGACCAGCGCTTCAACCCCGAGCGCCTGCCCGCTGCCGCGCGTGCCCTCTATGAGGATGCCTGCGCCCGCATCGCCGCCACCCCAGCCGCTGAGCCAACGGGCGCGTTCCGAGGCTGCACTGAGCCAACCCCAAGCTGGATGTTTGTTGACGTCGACCCTGCCCTCTACCAAGCAGTGCGCGACCTGTACCCAGAGAGTCGCCCTCCCTTCCGCGCGCGTCCGTTCGATGTGCAGATCATCGGCGGCGTGGTTCTCAGTGAAGGCCAGATCGCCGAAATGAAGACCGGCGAAGGAAAGACCATCGTTGGCCCGCTCGCCTGCTACTTGGCGAGCCTCGAGAAGATGCAAGTGCACGTCGTCACCGTCAATGATTACTTGGTGCAGCGCGACCGCGACTGGACGTTCCCATTCTTCCGCGCGCTGGGACTTGCCGTTGGTGCAATCCATCCAATGCACATGCAGAGTCACGAAGGCAAGCGCGAGGCATACTCCTGCGACGTGGTCTACGGAACCACCGCAGAGTTCGGCTTCGATTACCTCCGCGACAATATGAAGACGCGCCCGGAAGACCAGGTGCAGCGACGTCGTCAATTTGCCATCGTCGATGAAGTCGATTCCATCCTGATTGACGAAGCGCGCACGCCGCTCATCATCAGCGGCATGGCGCACGCCATCAAGCCTCGCTACGAAATGGCGGACCGCCTTGCCAAGCACCTCGTCAGCAAGCAAACCCCGTGGGAAACCACTGACGAGCAAGTGAAAGTTGCACAGGCAAAGGCAGCGAACATTGAAGGTGAAATTCGCAACACGCGCGACAGCAACGCCAAGCCTGCGCTGCGCGACAACCTGAAGGCCGCACAGGCCGAACTCCGCGAACTTGAGAAGGTCCGCGACAAGAGTGTGCAGTACTACGAAGTCGAACTCGACAAGAAACGCGCCACCCTGACCAATGACGGCATCGCCGAAGCACAGCGCGAAGCCAAGATCGGCAGTTTCTACGTGGGCGAGAACGTGGACATGCCCCACCTTCTTGAACAAGCCGTGCGCGGACACACCGTCTATCAGCGCGACCGCGATTACGTGGTTGCCCCTGACGATCAGGGACAACAGACCATCGTCATTGTTGACCAGAACACCGGTCGCAAGATGGTTGGCAGGCAGTGGTCGGACGGACTGCATCAAGCAGTGGAAGCAAAGGAAGGCGTCCCGATCAAGGAAGAGACGCAGACGATGGCCACCATCACCATCCAGAACTTCTTCAAGCTGTACAAGCGCCTCGCGGGCATGACTGGTACCGCAGACACCGAAGCCACTGAGTTCTATGAGATCTACAAGCTTGGCGTGGTCAGTATTCCAACCAATAAGCCCGTGGTACGCGGCGACCGCAATGACTTGGTGTTCCTGAGCCAGAAGGACAAGTGGAACTCGATCGTTGATGAAATCAAGCGCTTCCATGACGCCGGACGTCCGGTGCTTGTTGGCACCACCAGCGTTGAGAAGAGCGAGTACCTGAGCCGCGAACTCAAGAAGAAGTACGGCATTCACCACGAAGTGCTCAACGCGAAGCAGCATGAGCGCGAAGCAGAAATCGTTGCCGGCGCTGGCAAACTTGGCGCAGTGATGATCGCCACCAACATGGCCGGTCGCGGTACCGACATCAAACTTGGTAAGAGCGAACCCGCCCTTCTGATTGAACACTGGAAGCGCCGCGACCTCTGCCCCAAGGAAGTGAACGCCGACTGGAGCGAAGAGCGCGCCCTGACTGCCATGCATCGTCACATGGCCAAGCGCATGTTGCGCCGCGAGGGTCGCCCGATTTCCGCCGCCGAACTCGACGGCATGTCCGACGAGGACGTTCGCCTTGCTTTGCTCCGCCACTGGGTACTTGAATCAGTGCCAGGCGTCGCAGAGAACAAGGTAGCCACCGCCAACGCCCAAGACTTGGAGGACAACCTGGACTCCCTCGGCAACTTCATGCTGCACCGCCTCCGCTTCTTTGCGGCGGTGGAAGACATGGGCGGACTGCACATCATCGGCACTGAACGCCACGAGAGCCGTCGCATCGACAACCAGTTGCGCGGACGCGCAGGACGCCAAGGCGACCAAGGATCCAGCCGATTCTTCCTTGCACTCGACGACGATCTCATGAAGATGTTCGCCGGCAAGGCGACGCTCGGACTGCTGTCCAAGCTGGGAATGAAGGAAGGCGATGCCATCGAAGCTCCGATGCTCACGCGCGCCGTTGAGAAGGCGCAGCGCAAGGTTGAAGAGCGCAACTTCCAGATGCGCAAGACGATTCTGGAATACGACGAGCCGATGGAATACCAACGCAGGAAGTTCTACGGCCTGCGTCAACCGGTGCTCGAGCACCGCGGCGTTCGGGCGATTGCCTTGCAGTACATCGAAGAATCCGCGATGGATTCAGCGCGCCGTCACTTGGGGCCCGATTACGTTGCCAAGGAGATCGCTGAGTGGGTGCGCGAGCACTACAACGTCTCGATCGATCCGGATCGATTTGCCGGTAAGGACCGCGACAAGGTTCGCAAGGTCATCGACATCGAGACCCTTGAAGAAGCCACCGTCACCATCGGCAATACCGTTGGTGAATACATGGCCTCAGACACTGATAGTTCCGAATGGAATGTCGAGGAACTTCAGGATTGGGCGCGCACAAACTTCGGCGCGGAATTGCCGCGCGATTTGGTGCTCGCCGAAGATGCCGACCCGGTGAAGCGCTTGATTGAAGCCGCTGCATTGACCAAGTTCCGTGCGATCAACAACTCAGCGGTCGACGCGTTCTTGGTTCCAAACTACGGTGCCGCCGCGCTTGCGCAGTGGGCAACCAACAAGTTTGGAATTCAACTTGATGCCACTGTATTTAAGGATTGCCGCACACCTGACGAAGCTGGCGAGAAACTGGCCGAGCGTGCTCGCAACTTCTTCCAAGAGCGCGAAGTTCGGTATCCGATTGAGTTTGCGATCGAATCAACCTCCACACGGCTTCAGCAGTCACAACAGGATCCAGAGAATGGGCAGCAACAGGCCGCCGCTGCACTCACTGATTTCTGTGCATGGGCACGCGCTCGCTACGGTGTTAGTTGGACGCCAGAGACGCTGCCTTCACAGCAACCTGTTGATCTTGCAAAGTTGCTTCTTGACGAAGCCCGCACGATGGACGAGTCCGTGATCGAGCGGCGCGCGCAGGCATGCCTCGCGGCCGGAACGGACACGGAATCAATCGCCACATGGTTTGAGAAGGAGTGCATGGTGCACCTCGGCGAGTTTGATCGCGAACAGTGCACCGAAGACCCGCAGTCCTATGTCCGTGCACGCTTGCGTAGCTTCATGCGTCAAGAGTTGGAGCAGTTTGAGCGCTGGGTGCTTCTGCAGATTTATGACGATGCATGGAAGAACAACCTGCATTCCATGGACCAGCTGCGCGATTCGATCGGATTCCGGGGCATCGCCCAGAAGGACCCCCGCATCGAGTTTAAGAAGGGCGCCGCCGAGACCTTCAACGAGATGGAGGAGTCGATCCGCGAACGCGCCAGCGACATCCTTCTGAAGGGCCGCCTGGCTCCTCAGACTCGACCGACGCAGAATGACGGGCTGATGTCCGATGCAGAACCAGGGCCGACCGCAGAGCAACAGGCGCAAATTGAGCAAGCCGAAATGGCTGGCGTCATAGGCGAGCCGGTCAAAAAGGAACTGTCCGACAAGGCTATGAAGGTCGTCGGTCGCAACGAACCCTGCCCCTGCGGCAGCGGCAAGAAGTACAAGTCCTGCCACGGAGCCACCGCCTGACCAACGCGCACCCCATTGACCGTGGATTTGGTTATAATCCTCCGCTTCACCAGCCTCGGTAGCTCAGTTGGTAGAGCAGCTGACTCTTAATCAGCGGGTCCAAGGTTCAAATCCTTGCCGAGGCACCTGAAACACCCCGTCTTACTGGCGGGGTGTTTCGTTTGGCGAAGCAATTTGATTCCCGGTAATTCGCCTGAATTACAGGCGCAACAGCATCTGCAGAACGGGAATCCCCGCGAGCGTCAAGGTGGCGATGATGAGCGCCCAGACGATAATCGCTTTCCAGTGCTTGGCGAACATGCCTCCCCGCGGCGCGGCTGGCGCTGACCCTGCGAGGTACGAAAAGCACTTGGGGCACACATCCGCCTCGCTCCACACCGACGCACCGCAGTCCGGGCAGCGGGCGTCAGCAACCGGAGAATCGTCGCCGAAGCGTTCGATGTCATCCTCGGATGGACCCTCGTCATCATTGCGGCGAATTGGCACACCAACAGCGTAGCTCCCGCGCGAACCGGGAACGATCAATCACCGCTTACTCGGAGCGAACCGCTGAAAAACGAAGAAGGCCCCGTCCGTGAGGACGAGGCCTTGATCGTTCGAAGCGAGGCGGACGGGACTCGAACCCGCAACCACCGGCGTGACAAGCCGGAACTCTAACCAATTGAGCTACCACCCCTT
>CANJHD010000115.1 GCA_947474065.1 Planctomycetaceae bacterium | reverse complement strand
CGCTGCATGCACATCACGCGTGATCCGCGAGACACGGCGGTGAGCTTGTACCTCTCCAGTTTCAATCCCAAGCACTTTGGGTGGACCGGGTCGCTTGGCGGCATCCGCGAGGTGATGACTGCCGAACGCGCGCTCTCCATGGAAGCACTCTCCGTACTCAAGATTCGCCACGAAGAAATTGTGTACGAAGACTTGATCGAAGACCCCGACGGTCACGCGCAGCGGGTCACTGCACTGCTTGGAATTACCCCGGAATCTGACATGCTGCGCCCGGAGGACAACACCCGCACGGTGTTGACCCTGAGCCATGAACAAGTCCGACGCCCCATAAATCGAACCTCGATCGGCCGCTGGAAGAACTACGAATCCGCGTTTGGACCGGAATGGGACGCATTGGTGGCCACCCACAATTCTCGCCGGCGCTGTCCCTGAGTCGCTGCGTTGGGCAACAGTGGTTGCAATGACGCGCACCTACTACAGATCAGCCCTCGCCGCCCTCGCCATCGCCCTGCCCGCTGTTGCGCAGAGCGGCTCCTATGTGAACTGGGAATCTCCACAGTCGCATCCCATTGAACTCACGCCGAACGGACTCGTTCTGCTCGCCGTGAATACTGCCGATGCGCGCTTGGAGGTCTACGACATTGTTGGTGGCTCGCCGGTGAAGCGCGGCTCGGTGCCGGTTGGACTCGATCCCGTGTCGGTGCGCGCACGCAGTGCAACGGAGGCGTGGGTTGTCAATCAGATTTCTGACTCGATCAGCGTGGTTGATCTTGCCACCATGCGCGTCACCAGCACCATCTTGATCGGCGACGAACCATCGGATGTGGTCTTTGCGGGCACTCCGCAGAAGGCGTTCGTTTCACTATCACTTGCCGAGCGACTTGCGATAGTTGATGCTGCAAGCCCGGCGACCGTGACAACGGTTGCGATTGCTGGCAGTCAACCGCGCGCACTCACTGCGAGTGCTGATGGCAACACCGTCTACTTGGGCATCTTTGAATCGGGCAATCACTCCACCATGTTGCCGCACGCAACGGTGAGTCTGGCAAGCGGTCCGTACGGCGGCGTGAATCCGCCTCCGAATTCTGGAACCGCGTTCAGCCCAGCGAAGTCTGCTACCAACGGCACTGCGCCGGCGGTTGGACAAATCGTTCGCAAGAACACCACCACCAATCAATGGCTTGATGGAAACAACCGCAACTGGACCAGCTTTGTCACGTGGGATCAGACTGACCACGACATTGCAGTGATCAACGCGCAGACAAACGCGGTGAGTTACATCAACGGACTGATGACGATTGTTGCTGGTATCGGCACCGCGCCCAACGGCGATGTAGTTGCCATCGGCATGGAATCACGCAACGAACTGCGCTTTGAGCAGAATGTCAACGGCGTGTTTGTGAAGTGTGTGGCGGCACGCCTTGCTGGCGGCGCAGGTCCGGGCACGGTGATTGATATGAATCCGCACCTCACGTACACCAGCGCCACCACATCGGTGATCAATCGATTGCAGTCGATTGGTGATCCGCGCGGCGTGGCATTCAGCCCAAACGGCACGGCGTGGGTTGCTGGTCTTGGCTCCAACAATGTGATCGGGTTTAACGCAAGCGGCGGTCGTACTGCCACCATCAATGTTGGCGAAGGCCCCACTGGCCTTGTGATGAATGCTGATGGAAGTCGGCTCTATGTGCTGAACCGGTTCGAAGGATCCGTCTCTGCCGTGAGCACCGCCACCAATTCTGAGATTGCGCGGATTGCGTTCCATGATGCAACGCCCGCTGCTGTGAAGGCCGGACGCAAGTTCCTCTTTGACACGCACCTCACATCAGGTCTTGGGCAGTCAAGCTGCGCATCGTGCCATGTGGATGCGCGCAGCGATCGCATTGCGTGGGATATTGGCAATCCGCAGGGAACCGTGCAGCTCTTTGATGAATCGTGCCAAGTACCGGGCTGCACAAGTTGGCACCCGATGAAGGGTCCGATGACTACGCAGACGCTGTTTGGAATCATTGGCACCGAGCCGTTCCACTGGCGCGGCGAGAAGAATGATCTTGCGGAATTCAACGAGGCGTACACCAACTTGCAGGGTCGCGATAGTCAGATCACTACTGCTGAGATGGCCAGCATGCAGGACTATGTTGCATCGCTGACCTTTGGTCCAAACCCAAATCGCAATATTGACAACACGCTGAAGACTTCAATTCCGATCATCGGTGGCGTGGTCACTGGTGCTGGCGGCACGGGAAATCCAACTGCTGGTCAGACGATCTTTAACACCGCGCAGCTCTTCGGTGCGCCTCCCGGACTCACGTGCATCAATTGCCACGCTGGGATCACTGGCACGAATCAGAGGGTAGATATCCCCGCCCCGCCGCCGGCGAGTGAGCCGCAAAACCGCAAGAATGCTCCACTGCGCGATGCGTACCGAAAGATCGGCGCTAACAAGAGTTCGCTGGTCAACAACCGCGGCTTCGGGTTCGATCACGGTGGCGACGACGCCACGCTGCAGGATGTTCTGAATGTTGGTTTCCGATTCCCAGCAGGCGCCACCGGCACCACGCAACGGCGTGATGTGGAAGCGTTCGTCATGAGTTTCGGAACGGACACGCATGCTGGCGCTGGCCAGCAAGTCACCGCGCGCAATGCGGGCGGAAGTGGCGATGACAGTGCGCGCATTACGCAGCTCATCAATTTGGCAACAAGCCAGAGCACACAAGTTGGCTTGATTGCTAAGGGAAATCGTGACGGCGTAGCGCGTGGTTGGCTGCTGCAATCCGGAAGCTTTGTGAGCGACCGTACTGGCGAAACCATCACCGCCGCAGCGCTGCTTGCTGGTGCCACTAGTGGCAATGAAGTCACCTACACGCTGGTGCCTCCGGGCATGGCGCGTCGATTAGGTATTGATCGTGACGGAGACAACGCGCTCGACCGTGATGAGGTGATTGCGGGTACTGATCCGTCGGATCCGACGAGTTTCCCAGGTGCATGCCCCGCGGACATTGCTCCCCCCAACGCGCATGACGGCGTAGTGGGTGGCGCAGACCTTGGGTTGCTACTGAGTGCGTGGGGACTCTCGGGTCCTGGCGACCTTGACGGCAACGGCGTAGTGAATGGCGCGGATCTTGGGCTGCTACTGAGCGCCTGGGGTGCATGCCAGTGATGTGACGAAAATCTGCCACTCCACGACCCCCGCGCTTGGCCTGTTTGGCAAGCGCGGGGTTTTTACTTTTGGAGTTGCAGCGTTCCGTTCGATACCGAAATTATCCATACGCGCTTCTTTGGAACTGGACCATTGGCGTAACTAATCGTGCCGGTGGCGCCTTCAAAGTTGGTGGTAGCGGCCAGTGCCGCGGCGATGGCTTTCGGATCATCACTGCCGGCGCGCACGCATGCGTCCATGGCAAGGCGGGCGGCGTCGTAGCCGAGTGCTGCAAACGCGTTGGGTGGCGGGGTTCCGTACGCGGTGGAATACGCAGCAACAAATGCCTGTGCAGCGGGCGAAGCGCCGGCGCCGAGCCACGCGTGGGTGGTGAACCACATGTGATTGGTGGGGGAAGCGGCGTTCGCGTTCGATCCGCTGCTAGCGCTCGGCGTGTGCAGTACGGCGGCGCAGTCGAATGTGTCTCCGCCAATGATCGGGGTTTCCGGGAGCGCGGAGCGAATGGACTTCAGTATCTCAGCGATGTCTTCTGGCATACATGCAACAAAGATGAAATCTGCCTTATTGGCTGGCGCAACAAGGTGCGGAGCAATGGCGGGCGCGTGCGTGAAATTGAGATCGAACTCTGCAACGACGGTGCCGCCGACTTCGTTTCCAATGCGGCTGCGGAAGTAGTTCGCCAGCGTGCGTGTGTACTCATAGCGCGAGTCGAAGATGACGAGCGTGCGCTTACCGAAGTGTGTAGCTCCAAAGTCGGCGGCGGCGATGGCTTGTGCGTCGTCGCCAAAGCATGCAAGGAATGTGCCAGCGCCGCAGCGGGCGGGCAGTTTCGGGCCGGTGGCACCGATCACCACGAATGGTTTGCCGACGCGAGTGAATTCGGGAACGGCAACGAGCGCAGGGTCACTGTCGGTGAAGCCAATGCCAAGAGTGTTGCGAGTGGCGGCAGCGCGGGCGACTTCGGTGGCGCGCGGGGATGAGCTCTGCGTGTCGATGCACTCTGCGTCGAAGCGGAGTGTGGATGCGCGATTGTGTTCCGCGATTGCCAACTGCGCGCCGCGCATGGCGGTGATGCCGATGGGCGACATTGGTCCGGTCTCGGAGTCGAGGACGGCGATGTGGGTGGGTGTGGGTGCTGGCGCTGACGCGGGCGTTGCGTTGAGTGTGTTCGGCGTGTTGGTTGCGTTCGGGGTGCAGGCTGCGGCGAGGCATGCGCCGGTGATGGCGGAGGCGCGAACGATGGTGGCGACGCTGCTGCGAATGGCGTACATTTGAGCTTGCATGTCGGGGATCGTATGAAGCGTCGTGTCGATGCTGTTCGGCGCCGTTGGGCTGGGATTTATGCAACGTCCGCCGTGTTATCAAGTTGCAGTCACCCCTTGCGCACGCTGTCGGGTGTGACTACAATCTCTCTTTCCGAGTTCGGGCGCGCGCGAAGTTCGAAGTAGCCGGTTGCGCGCCCGACCGGAGGTTTTGCGGGTGTAACTCAGTGGTAGAGTGCCACCTTGCCAAGGTG
>CANJHD010000114.1 GCA_947474065.1 Planctomycetaceae bacterium | reverse complement strand
GGAATTCCGTGCAGCCTGGACCAAACGGCAATGGGCTCGGTCAGCCTGGAGCGGAAGCGGTTTCACCCGGACTCGGCGAGACAGAGTTCCCTTACAACTCGCTCATCAGTAGCGGCGTGTTGAGTTACTCAAACGGATCGTTCGTGGGTGCTGGTGGCTACACCCGCTACTGGAACGCCGCGGCGCAGGTTCCGTACCTCTACTCGGCCTCTGCGCAGCGCTTCATCAGTTATGACGACCCTGAGTCGACGCAAGTGAAGATGAACTACGCAAACCAGCAAAGCCTTGGAGGCGTCATGTTCTGGGAGTTGAGTGAAGACACCACGCTGCCCGGCGCATCACTTCTTGACACCATCTTCCAAGGCATGAAACTGCCCTGAGTATGCACCGGCTGCGCAACCCCATGATTCATTACGCGCTGCATGCGCCCACACTTCCTACGTCTGCAATCCATTGAGAAAGGCACAAAGATGCGAACACTCATTACCTGTCTGTCGAGTCTGCTCCTGACCGTCTCAACATCCATCACCGCATTCGGCCATGGCACCATGGCTGACCCAATCAGTCGTACCTACAAGATTTTCCTTGATAACCCAGAGACTCCGCAGGGCGCGGCCGCGAGTGCCGCCATTGCAGTTGCTGGTACGCAAGCCTTCTACGACTGGAACGAAGTGTCGCGCAACATCCCCGGCTATGACTATCCGGCCACCATTCCGGACGGTCAACTCCCCGGCGCCGGGCGAGACAAGTATGCCGGACTGAACCTTGCACGCACGGATTGGTTCGCCACTCCGACCGTGGCGGGGCCGCGAGTCTGTCGTTTCTACACCACCACTCCTCATGATCCGAGCTTCTTCAAGGCGTACATCACGCGTGATGGCTATGACCCACGGCAGCCGCTTCGTTGGGCAGATCTTGTACCGGTTGCTGGAGGTGAAACAGCAACACTTGCTGGTTCGTGCGGCCAAAACAGCACGGATTGCCACTGCGGAACGTCGGGCGCCGGTCTCAGTTACTACATGACGCTTGATTTACCTGCGCGCGTCGGCAGGCATGTCTTGTACGTCACATGGCAGCGTATTGACCCGAACAACGAGGTGTTCTTCTCCACCAGTGACCTTGATTACGGCGGTGTTGATTACGGCAATACCGGCGCGCCACCGATCATTCCAGCTGCAGTCACCTTTGCGTTCACTAATCAGTGGACGGGCGGAGGGCAGGGTGGATTCCACATTACCAACTCGTCTAACTATGCCATCCGCGGATGGAAGTTGGAGTTCGACTGGACCGCAACGGTGGGAAGCGTTTGGAGCGGAGTGCTGCAGAGTCATGTTGGCAATCACTACGTAGTGACCAACGCTGACTACAACGAAGTGATCCTTCCCGGTGCTTCGGTGGACGTTGGTTGCACCGCCACCTACTCCATTCCAGGTCTGTTGCCCACCAGTGTCATCGCTATGGGCAGCGCACCAGGCGCACCGCCCGAGTGCACTGGCGATGCCGACAACAACGGCGTCGTGGATGGTGCAGATCTCGGCTTGTTACTTGGGTTTTGGGGCCAAGCATCCGCGTACGACTACAACGGCGATGGAATCACCGATGGCGCCGACATGGCCGTCGTCTTAGCCGCGTGGGGTCCGTGTCACTGAAGAGCATTACGCCCCGAGTTCGCCACCGACGATCGTCCGAAGCGACATGATTGACTCGCGCAGCACTGCTGCGGCCTGCGAGAATTCGCTGGTCGCCTCCTTGGCGCGCGTGGCATTCTGAGCCAGAGCATCCATCGCTTGGCGGATTTGGTCTGCGCCTTGCACTTGGCTTTGCATTCCCTCAGTCACTTCTGCGAAGCGGCTCTCGACGCTGCCCACTTGATCGATCACCAGCGTCAGGCGATGTCCAACATCGCCAACATTGGTAACGCCGCGGCGCACTTGCTCGCTGAAGCGGTCCATCTCCATGACGCCGCCAGAAACAGCGGCCTGCATCTGTTTCACCATGTTCTCAATATCCAAGGTGGCCGATGCCGTCTGGTCCGCAAGGCGACGAATCTCTCGTGCAACCACAAGGAACCCACGACCACTCTCGCCAGCCTTCTCAGCTTCAATGGCGGCATTGACGCTCAGCAAATTCGTTTGGTCCGCAACTTTGGTGATGGTGTCAACGATCGTATTGATGCTGGTGGCTTTCTCACTGATTGCCGACAGACGCTCTGCCACATTCGTAGTGGCGGTGGCAAGACCGTCCATGGTGCTGCCCATGGCCTGCACGCCGGAGCGACCTTCAGTTGCGTTCTTCGCGGATTCGCTGGCCGCTGCTGCAAGTTGCTCCATCTTGCGAAGCAGTTCACTGGCAGTAGCAGTAATTTGTCGAACCGCAGCTGCGATTTCCACGCTGCTGGTACCGAAAGTCTGCGAGACCTCTTCCTGCTGGCGGCTTGATCCGGCCATTTCAATAGCAGTGCTACTGATGCCCACGGTCACCCCGCGGACCCTTGCAACGACCTGCGACGCGGTGCGAATGATGAGCGTGGCCATGACCGAAACACCGATCGCGCCAACGAGCAAGTTCACCCACAGTTCAGACGCAATGGTGCTGACCAAGAGCGCGCGGGGGACTTCGACCACCGCTTTCCAGCCACCAGTCGGGATAGACGCGACGGCGTGAATGTCTTCCGCTTCCGTAAATGGATTTACCGCGCGACCGACAATTGATTTGCCAGACTGCGAGAGGATCGTTTGCAGACTCGCTGCCCATGGGGTTTTATCGATGTGCTTTCCAGTCACAGATGCGTAGCTGCTCCGCGCTTGCTCGCTCATGGTGGTATCGCCAGCAGTGGCCGCGATGAAATTGTTTTCGTCAGTCAGTATCAAGACATTCAGACCCGAGCGGTCCGACGTCTCTGCGGCGCGTTCGCGGCCAAGGGCTAACGGTCGCGAGACGCCTGCAATTCCTACAAAGCGGCCATCAATCACGATCGGCACTGCGATCTCCGTGAGGAGCATTCCATGTTGTTCATGTGGCTCTGCAACCACGGCAGTCCGACTGCCGCTCGTGATGAATTGTTGCTTCACGGTGCGGTAGTACTCAGTGTCGCTGATGTCGGGAATCGCCCGCAGTGACAAAGTACGCGCGGGAGTCGCGTCACGTTCGAAGCGCGGCACGAAGCGCCCGCTCTTATCAACGCCCTGCGAATCGGTTCCCGCGCCAGCAGCCGCGGGGGCGGCGTCGTGACCATCGGCGTTCGGTTCGTAGCCGAAGAAGACGCCGTATTCCGGATTGGCCTCAGCGAGCGCGCGTAGGTACTTGATGCTCTCGCTGCGATTGCCAAACAAGTAGGTCTCGCTCGCAACTGCCATCGCAGTAGTAGTGGCAACAGCCTTCTGTTGGCGTCCCTCAATGTCATTGGCCAACCGCTCTGCTTCTGAAACTGCGAGGGCGCCATAGTCCCGCTGGATTCCTCGCGCACCAACGTACGCAGTGACGCCAATGATGGCGAGCACCACCGCCACGCTCGGCAAAACGCCGAAGTACATGAATTGTCCGAGCAGGCCCTTGCGGAAGTTCTTGAGACTCATGCGGGCAAGATAGTCGATGGAAATGAACGCGGTGTTCAGCCGAAGGCGTGCTTCCATCTATTTCGATCGCACTCGACTCCGTCAGTTACCGCTGCGATTCAGCATCTTTCACGCACCGAAACCCAACATGTGACATACCCGTGTCGGGGGAGCACGCCATCCGCGCAGCAACGCGGTAACTCGCACAGTAACTGTCATTACATAGAAACGAACCGCCGCGATGAACCCGGCTCACGGGCTCACTTGGATTGCGCGGATCCATGCTCGAATCCGGTCCTTTGGGATCCACCGTGACGCCGCCCGGCCCCGCGTTTGCAACCTGGCGCGCGTAGGTGTCCGGCCGATAGAGGTCGCTGCACCACTCCCAGACATTTCCTGCGGTGTCGTACAGGCCGTACCCATTGGGTGGGAAACTACGCACGGGCGCAAGCCCCACATAGTGATCTTCTCCAGTGTTGTGGTCAGGAAAGTGTCCTTGCCATGTGTTGGCGCGCGTTGCATCAATGGGTTCATCGCCCCACGCATTCACTGAGTGTTCGCGTCCGCCACGCGCGGCGAATTCCCATTCGGCTTCGGTGGGCAGGCGCTTCTTAGCCCATTGGCAGTACGCGACCGCATCTTCGTAACACACTTGAACTACTGGAAGCGCGTCGCGGCCTTCAATGGAACTGCCTGGTCCATCCGGATGTTTCCAGTCTGCGCCGCGCGTCCACTGCCACCACTGCGCAACATCATTGGTATCAACGGGCGCGTTCGGAGCAACAAACACCAACGATCCCGGCAGCAGCAATTCATCGGCGGGCTTTGGTGTTCCCGCTGGCACTTGCTTCTTCAATTCTTCCCAATCAACCGGGCGCTCGGCGACGGTCTTGTATCCGGTGGCAGCAACAAAGGCAGCAAACTGTGCGTTGGTCACCTCGGTGATATCTGCCCAGAATCCATGCACGCGAACGCGATGCACTGGTTGCTCATCCGGCCGCGCCAACGGATCGGTGCTGCCCATATTGAACTCTCCACCGGGAATCCAGACCATTCCTTCGGGTGCCAGGGATGGGGCAGGGGCAGAAGCTGGGGCAGCGGCAGGAGCAGAGGCAGTAGCTGTGGCAGAACCTGGTGCAGACGGAGCGCGATCGCATCCAGAACTCAGTGTCAGGAGTGCAGCCGTCAGAGTGGCGACGCATGTATTTCTCATCCGCCCGCCAGTGCGCGCACCGCACGCTCAAGATCATTGGTGGCGCGCACGCGTCCATCCATCACGGAAGACATTCCGTATGAAGCCGCGATCGCAGGTTGCGCCGCCAACTG
>CANJHD010000113.1 GCA_947474065.1 Planctomycetaceae bacterium | reverse complement strand
ACGCTGGGAACATGATGTTTGGGTGGTACGGAGCTAAATCATCCGCGGTGGTGACGGCGCCATCGCCGGTTACGTCATCCGGGTTGCCGTCCAAATCAAAGTCAACGCCGCGTTTCAAGTATGCCGGACGAACCCGAAGAATGTTGCCAGAGAAACTTGTGTCCGGGACACCAGCGCCCTGAAGGCTGTGATCAACTACCGTCCACAACCGCGGCGGCAGCAGCTCATTGCGTGCGCCGGAAATGGTGGTCATCATGCGGCGGTGGTCGAGCAACAACTCTGCCCCACCGCGCGGCGCGAACGCGGCGCCCGTGCTCCACGCAGCCCGCGCGCGCCAGTCTTGAACGCGAACATCGTCTGGGTCGAAGAAGCGTGCTGACTCCTCACGCGAACGCGTGGAGCGCAGGAACTCGCCAAAGAGAATGTCCGTTGAGTACATCGAAGCCGAACTGTTCAGTGCATTCTCAAGGCGGCTGACCGTCTGCGGACTGTTCTGACCGCTCGCTGCGCGCAATTCGATCTCATCGTCTGACCCAAACGGGCTCAGCGTCACCAAACGAGCGGCAGTCACCGGGTCGACGAGTTCGCCACCGTTCGCCATGGCCTTGAAATAGCTCAGGCGATCCGCTTGGCGCGAGAGGACAAATGAATCTCCGTAGACCGCGGTTGATCCGGCCAAACCAAAGTCCGCGGACGGATCGAAGAACGGAACAACGCTGTTCGTGCCGCTTGCGGTGGCCTCTTGAGTGATACCGATATCCCGGAGGAAGCCGGTCTGGTAGGGATCTGGGTTGGTTGCGCTGGCAGCCCCCAACTGAGTGCGCCGACCTTCCCAACGTTCAGGCGCCCAACCAACATCCACCCCACCGATCGGCCCAGATGCATCGCTTGCAACGGCGTAGACCAATCGTGAAGCGGTCTGAGAAGGCTGCGTGCCGGGGGCGGGCAGGAGCGTCTTGAAACTAAAGTTGACGCGATATTCCGGATCATTCTCGCGTGCATTGAAGAACCCAACGATCGGGTCACGGAAGCCAACCGTATTGCCAACCGTGCTGGTTTCGTCATACGAATCGCGGCGCGTTACGAGTGCTACATCGGACGGCGTGAGACCGTTGGTGCTACCGCGGTCGGAGCGCGTCGCAATGTTTACATTCAGGAGCGCACTGTTATCCATGATGCGCACTGCAACCAATTGCCGCGTGCTGCGATCACTTGAACTTGGCGCTGCGAACCAGAACGAGTCGGTCCATCCGTCGCCGTCAGCGTCCGCGAGCGTCCGCCCAATCAGATTGCGCGAAGTTGGGACATAGGTTCCGCCGGAAAGAACCTGCTTGAATTCGTCAGAAGGATCGCCGAATGCCCCCAATTGAAGGAAGTTCGGGAGCGCGTCAAGGCGACGGGCAGGAAAGCTGATGCCGCCGGCGGTCACACCCTTGATGATCTGCGCATGCGGGGGGACGGCGTTGAAATTAGTAGTGCCAAGGTTGAACCAGTCATTGACCCGGGTCTGCCAGGCTCCGCTATCAAGTAACAGGTAGCCGCGCGCATCCTTGCCCGTCACCAGCGGTTCACGCGGCGCCACAAAGGGGAGCCACTGTTCGTACGGGGTGCCAAGATTCAACTCACCAGCAGCCCATCGATCGGCTGCGGCAGTGGCGGCAGCCAACTTATGGTCCCAGTTCGATTCAACATTTGAGATGTTCCAGCACAGCCGAAAGCCATTCTCTGCAGTTGGAATCCAACTCATGTGCGGCCAGTGACTGAATCCCAATCCTTCTGGCGAGAGTATCGGCGCGCCATTCAAGAGCGCAAGGTTGCCCCAGTTGGGGTTAAAGGGCAACGGAACCTGTGGGTTCGGCGGTGCCGGTGCCACTGGGTTCTGCATTTGCGTGGACAGCATCGCTCTGACCGGCTCTGTGCTTGCTAGCCAACGAGTATCGCCAAAGCCTGGGTTACCGATCGGATTTCCTTCACCCGGAATGTCGCCGTAGCGCGCGGGCCAGTTCGTGAATGGGTTCACGGAGAATGGCGCAAAGTTGTAGCCGTCCAAGTAGCCGTCACCACCTGCGACTGATGTGAAGTCAAGATTGGAAACGGAGTCAAAGTAATCAACGCCGTAGCGAATCGCCAGCGGCTCAGCGGGAAGGCGCGGGAAGTCGCTGCGCGCCATGAACTCACCGAACGCCGGCTGCCCAGTAAGGCCCGTTGCCTGATTAGCGGCGATCTGTCCTACGGCTGGCGCAGTCATGCTGGAACTATCAATCCGCTTCACAAAGAGCGCGTTGGCAACTTCTTGGGCAATGTCTGCGGCCACAGATTCAACACGCGCCTCTCGGCCCGTGGCCTTCTGCTGCGCGGCAGCCTGCGCCCGCCCACTTTGCGCGCGCACAAGGAATGCGGTGGCAATGATGACGAGCAGCACCAAGATCGCTGTGACCAAGACAAGCGTGTTTCCGCGGGCCGTGTTTGTGGCGTTCATGTGGCAAATCTCACGCGTACGCGCTGGGATGGCGGACGACGTTGTTCGCGGGCGATTGATCAAGTTGATCGAGTTGATCATGGGGCACCTTCGCGGAATGCGAGCAGCAACACTCAGTCCTTACGACGCTTTGGAACATCAAGCACAAATTGAAACTCACGACCGCGGTCGAGGACAAGCCGCGGGTCATGAATAGTGGCGGTGATACGAATCTGTGTCGGCCACGGGGTGTAATCCTCGCGCGCCACAATGAATCCGTCGGGTGTCACTGTGTACGCCTCGTCTTGGTTGAAACCAAACACGGCGGTGTAGACGCGGACGGGAATGTTGGTGCCAAAGGGCGCAAGGATTGCGGCGGGCGAATTCGCACCCGCACCCGCAGTGCCCTCGACCGCCTGAGCAACGGCGCGCATGTGGAAATTGGTGCGATCCGTGGTGCTAGTGGATCCTCCGTGCGGAACGTCGGGCATCACGGACGCGTTCTGTGCAAGCGTTACGCCGAGTTGTTGTGACGGCGGAATAACTACCGGTCCATCACCCGAATCAGGAAAGCCAAACCACGGCTGCTGACGCACGCGCTGGGTCGGGTCTTCGGCGTTTGCTGGCCATGTATCCGCAAACGGCTCATAGCCGCGCAGGATGGTCGTGATAGTTGGCGTGACCGGATAAGTGGGCGCAGCACCAATCGAGAGGCGCGCGGTGACTGGCAGCAACGCGCCGGACGAGTCCGTCTGCCGACCAGTCAGTGGTTCCCACGTCCAATCAACTTGGAACGTGCTGCAATTGGTCACCAGCGTTGGCGACGTGAGCATCTCGCTCTTGCGATCGGTATTGCCGATCGACTTTTCAGAACGCGGCCAACCAAGAAGGCCGAATGTGGCGCTGATGGCTGATGCCGCTGGAATCCCAAATGTGCCGCGCATGATCCGGTCGCGCTGCGTAGAGAATCCGCCGATGGCCCCTGCGTCCATGTTGTTGCCAACCGCAACGATGGCACTTCCACTCGGCCATGTCGGTGCGCCGGCCCCAACTGGCCATGAAATCGGTGCGACGCCAACTCCAGGCGTACTAAACGGCACAGACATTGAAGAAAGCGAAACTGCCCCGCCTCCAACTGGAAGCGGCGTCTGCAAGCGAAGCGTGGGGGATATTTCGCGCCGCACTTTGCCAAAGTCACTTGCAGCAATATCTACCCATCCGGACTGCATCATTGGACTAGGAATGAGATTCGCACTAAGTGAAATGCGATTGCGGTCGCGCATTTCTTGGAAGTAGGAGGGGTCCGAACCGGCCGCACCCGTGTAGGAACGATCACCAAAGATGGAAGGCGCCGAACTTGGTCCTTGCGTCCCGGCGACGGCGAGATTGGTGGGCTCGGGGTAATAGATCGGGCGACCGCCGTCGTCAGACAACAGCACTGACTTGCGTGCAAGCACCCACTGTCGTGCCTCTGGCTGATTAGCGAGCACTCGGGGCCCCGCAGACTGCGTGGTTGTTCCGTATTGCCAACCAAGCTGCGTTGTGAGCGGATCAAACCATGTCCACGGCACCACCTGCTTCACGCCACTCGGAGTGGGCGTAACACCAGTGACGATGGGCTTGATGACCGACGCTGGATTCGATCCCGGTGGGTTACTGGTTGGATCATTCGGCAGCGAAGGAAACTGCACCCCGTGGCCGTAGTAGACACGAGCGCCGCGCGATTGCTGACCACCACCGCCGGACACCAAGTCGCCGGGACCTGCCCAGCGCGCTGAGGTTTCAGTGCCTGCCGTGAAGAACACAATTTGGTCGCAGCGCAGAATGGCATTGGCATCCAACTGCGGATTCAAAAGCGGCGCGTTTGCCGCTGGCGAGATCACTTGATTGACATCGTTGCGGACTGCCACGCACTGAATGGCCATATAGCCGTCGCGGCAAAGGCGCTCAAGATCGCGGCGCATCTGTTCTTCGATCACGGTGCCCTGCTGCAACACATCTGCATTCGCTTCGCCAGTGCTCGACACCTTGCTGGCGGTATTAAAGATCTTGCTAGTGGCAATGATCACTGCGAGCATGACCACTACGGCAATCAACAGTTCAACGACGGTAAAGGCGCGACGCATCAAAGTTCCCTCACGGTTGCGTAGACAGGAACCAGCTGCGTTCCGTTGGCGTCAATGACCGCAGGAACGTAATGCATCGTGCGAATACCTGGTGGCGTTGGCTCAAATGTGGCCGAACCGGTGACCTCATAGTCGTCATAGATTTGTGCGTTCGGCACGCGCGGCACTGGCGCACTCATGCGAATGCGCGCGGAATCCGTAGAGTTTCGCCGCCCCTGAGCGACGCGATGAACATTGCTGTTGTTGTCAATGATCCACTGCCCTGGGAACTGCCACTGTTCACTCACTTGCGGAATCTGCGCGGCGATAAAGTCCGTCTGGTTCAAACCCTGTGCAGTGCCAAAGTAACCAGTAGTGAAAGGTCCCTGACCGGTGAGTGATAAGGTGGCTGGCTGCTCCCAGCCGGTT
>CANJHD010000112.1 GCA_947474065.1 Planctomycetaceae bacterium | reverse complement strand
TCGCCCAGTAACTGAACATCACCGGCACCGTGCTCAATACTTGCACGCGCACGCCGGCAGCATCGCAATCGGCGCTGCGTGCAGTTGGGTCCCAGGAATTCGAGTGGATTTCGCGGAACATCCGCCCGTCTTTCCACAATTGTGCGCGACACGCAGCGCAATGCTCAATGCTCACCCAACCGGGATAGCCATACTTGGCACAGAGGTCCGGCCAGCGCTCAGGCAAGATGTGCGTATGCAGGTCGATCATTGGATGTTCAGTATGGGCGCATCACGCGCGTGCCGCACTTCTTGCAAGTGCACAGCGCGGGGTCGGCCCAGAACTCTTCCATGGCCTTGGCAAAGTGCTGCACGATGTCCTTGCAAACAAAGACTTTGTCATAGACCAATTCTTCGCACTTCTGGCAGAAGAACATCAAGTGCTCCGGCTCAGTCTCTGGGCGACGGCGTTCGATCACCATTCCTAGGGTGTCTGGACCACGCTGCGGACTATGCGGAACATTCGGCGGGATGAAGAAGGTCTCACCTTCGCGGATCGGAACATCGCGGATTCCGTTGATGTCGCGGATGCGAACGGTGATATCGCCCTTCAGTTGAATGAAGAACTCTTCGCTGTTGGTCATGTGGAAATCATTGCGGGCGTTTGGGCCAGCGATGATCATCACAAAGAAATCTTTTCCGCTGTACAGGTACTTGTTGCCGACCGGCGGATGCATCATGTGCCGGTTGTCGGTGATCCATTGCATCAACGCGATAGAACTGGCAACAGTGCCGTCAACATTGAGTCCGGTGGCATCACCAAACTCGTTGACGGCGCGCGTGGCAGCCGTCGCGCCGGCATCGGCACTGCAGCCGTTCGGACCGCAGCACGGTGATTGCGAAGCAGAGCTAGCAATGATGGGATTGATGGTCGACATGCTCGAAAGATACCCGCGGGCGCGCCGTGGCTTACCGCTCGCGAATGCGCGAATGCAGGCAGGCATGACCGAATATGCCCGTCAGAGCCGCGTGCGGATCGCCCATAGGTCCGGGAAGAGCGGATTGAAGAGCGTTGTTCGTAGATAGGCGACGCCCGGACTGCCGCCGGTGCCTTGCTTGAATCCGATGGTCCGCTCAACCATTTTTACATGGCGGTAGCGCCACTCTTGAATGCCCTCGTCAAGATCCACAAGAAGCTCGCACACACTGCGCTCAGTTGGATGATTGTGATAGAGGTCAAGCAGTGTTTCCTGGAACGCAGGCCATTCTTGCGGCGGCTGAGTGACGTCGCGAGCAAGAAGTTCGGCAGGAACCGGATAGCCACGCAGCGCAACAAACTTTGCGAACGCGTCGAAGAGTGTTGGCTTTGCCCAGCGGCGCTCAATAGCGATGCGGTCCGGCGCGCCTTCTGGGTAGTGCGTGAGGACGCGCGGATTCTTGTTGCCGAGCAGAAACTCAAATTCGCGGAATTGCGCACTTTGGAATCCGCTGGAGTTCGCCAAGAAACTGCGAAAGGAAAGGAACGAGACGGGCGTAATAGTTTCGATCACATCAACCTGCTGCACCATGGTCTTCAGAATGGTGAGCATGCGCTGGAGCGTCGCGCAGGCTTCGGGTACTTGCCCGGCGGTCAGGCATTCGGCGAGTCGATCACCTTCGTGGAGTTGTTGCTTGAACCACAGCTCATACACCTGATGGATGATGATGAAGAGCATCTCATCGTGTTCCGGGTCCGCACTGTCAGGGCGGTGCGAAAGTGGGCGCTGCAGGGAGATGAGTTGCGGAACGCACAGGTAATCGCCGTAGGTGAGGTTCATAATTCGATTCTCTTCAGGCGATTTAGAGCAGTGTGCCGGTGAGGATCACCTTGGCAACCAAGAAGTAAATGACGAGCCCAGTGACATCCACCAATGTGGCAACAAATGGCGCTGAGCTTGTGGCTGGATCAAGTTTGAATGAGCGCAGAATGAACGGCAACATGCTTCCCGCGATGGTTCCGAAGCAGACCACGCCGATCAGGCTCAGCCAAACAACCGTCGCCACCAGATATGGGTGTCCACCGTAGTCATACCAACCAAATCCCTGCCACACGAGGACGCGAATGAAGCCGAGGGAACCCAGCCAACTACCAAGTACAGCGCCGGTTCCAAGTTCGCGCAGGAAGACACGCCGCCAAGCATTGCCCGGCAATTCGCCGAGTGCAAGCGCGCGCACCACGAGCGTTGCCGCCTGCGATCCGGTGTTGCCACCGCTCGAAATGACGAGCGGAATAAACATTGCAAGCATGACTGCCGATGCGATCTCGTGTTCGAAGTGACTCATTGCTGTTGCCGTGAGCATCTCGCCCACAAACAGCACTGAAAGCCAGAGTCCGCGCTGGCGCAGCAATTGCCAGAACGGAGTGCGCGAATACGGCGTATCCACTGCTTCCACGCCGCCGAATCGAAGCTGTGTTTCGGTGTCTTCGGTCTGCGAGATGTCGAGCGCGTCGTCAACAGTGATGATGCCGAGCATGTGCCCGCGCTCATCAACGACTGCGAGCGCTGAACGGTCGTAGCGCTTGAATAGGCGCACAACTTCAGGCAGATCGGTGCGCGCCGGAATGGAGACCAGCGTCGCTTGTTCAAGATCACCAACGAGCGCATTGGGGTCGGCCTTCACAAGCAATCCCAATCGCACATCAAAGAGCAGCGCGCCGCTGGCATCAACTACATAGAGAACATTCAGCGTCTCGACGCGTCGCTCGGAACGGCGGATGTAATCAAGCGCCTCCGCAACGGTCATGCCGGGCGAGAGACTGATGTACTCCGGCGTCATCACATGGCCGGCGGTGCCTTCGGGATATCCAAGCAACGTACGCGTGGCGGCGAGCGCTTGCGGGCTAAGCGACTCCAAGATCCGGCGCGTGACTTCTGCTGGCAGATCATCAAGCAGCGAGACGCGGTCGTCGGGCGTCATGGCGTTCACAAGCTCAAGCATCTGCTCGCTCGAGAGTGAGGCAATGAGCTCAGCTTGTTGCTCGACGGGCAGGTATGAGAACACCGCGCCGGCACGATCGCGGGTGAGGAGCCGGAAGATCACGCCTTCGTCATCAGAGGGCAGATCAGTCAGGATTTCCGCAACATCCGGGTCATTCAGATCATTGAGTGCACTGCGCAGGCCGACCCAATCGCGTTGCGCGATGAGGTCTTCAACTTCAACTTGGAGCAGGTGACCGAGCACGGTCAGGCAGGGTAACTGACCGGGGTGATTTATGTGCGCAGATCGACCGCGTGGGCTGATTCAATCGTTGACATACGGCGTCTCGCGCTGTGCAGCCGCACCACCAAGGCGCACAAAATCCGTGACACCGGAGGCATGGGAGCGAAGTAATCGAACGGTCTCTGGATCGTCCCCGGTTTCCACAATGCGAACCCCTTTTTCTGTCAGTTCAACGGCAATTTTCACATGTTCGTGGCGCGCAAAGAGTTCCTTGAAGACGGGGTCCCAGGTGCGGACTTGGAGTCCTTCCACCATGCGATCGTGCATGGCCAGCGTGTGATCCTTGATAAGCGTGGCCACTGCGGGGTCATCTGATTCCGTGGTCGCTGAGACGCCGTTCTCGATGACGGTCACCGTGCGGTGAATCTTTGAGTGGTGATAGAGAAGCGTCTGCCAGACATCGCGGTCATAGGGAAGCGTGCCGCGGTCGGCAGAACTCACACTTGTGGGTGCGCGTGGAACGGGACAGACGGGGAGCGAACCCGCAGCAGCGGATGGAAGCGCGGCGGTCGGCGCAGCAACCGCAGAGGTCGCACTCGCCGCGCGTGGCGCGCACGACGCGGCAGCGAGTACAAAGGACATGCACGCGCACGTGCAAGTAACGGTGCGGCTGAGCGATGCGGAGTGTGTGTGGAGTTCAGGGGTCAACGTATGTACGGAATACGCGAACTTGCCGTGTCGCGCTACAGCCTTCGCACCCGCTGATCCCTAGTATTCCAAACCATGCCACGGAAGCCCCCGGCTGCATTGAAACGCTCGAAGCCTCAAACTGGCGGAGGACGTCTTGCGGTCATTTTCGGAGACCAGCTTGACCTTGATGCGCCCCTCATCCGCACGCTTGGTGCAGATGACACCGTATTGATGATGGAAGTGGCCGGCGAATCACAACATGTACCGAGTCATGTTCAGCGGACCACTCTCTTTCTTTCAGCAATGCGCCACTTTGCTGCTGACTTGGTTCAGCGAAAGATTCGTGTTCGATACATCAATCTTGAAGACCCAGAGAACACTGGCGCGTTCGAGAGTGAGCTCACGCGCGCCATTACTGCGCTCAAACCCACGCAGATAGTGTGCACACAGCCGGGCGAGTGGCGAGTTCTCACGATCCTTGAGCGTGTTCGTGACGCCACTGGCATTCCGTTGACCGTCTTACCAGATGAGCACTTTCTCACCACCGTCGAAGAATTCGCTACGTGGGCAAAGGATCGCACCGCCCTGACGATGGAGTTCTTCTACCGCGAGCAGCGCCGCAAGACGGGGTATCTGATGGATGGTTCCGGAAAGGGCGCGCAGCCTGTCGGTGGAGTGTGGAACTTCGACAAAGAAAACCGACTGCCATTTGGCAAACAAGGCCCCAGCCCCAAGCCGCGCAAACCGCTCAGTTTTAAGGCAGATGCGACCACACGCGCAGTCATCAGCGCGATGCAACAGGTTCTTCCAGGGCTACCTGGCGCCACCGAATCATTCGGCTGGCCAGTGACACGCGAGCAGGCTTTGGCTGCACTTGATGACTTCATCACGCATCGGCTTGCAAACTTCGGTGCATATGAAGATGCCATGTGGACGAACGAGCCCACGCTCTATCACGCAACCCTATCAAGTTCACTCAACCTCAAGCTCTTGAATCCGCGCGAGTGTTGCGAGCGTGCGATTGATGCCTTCAACGCTGGCAAAGCTCCACTGCAATCGGTGGAAGCGTTCGTACGACAGATTATTGGTTGGCGCGAATTCATTCGCGGCGTGTACTGGCTTGAGGGAGCGGAGTACGCGGATCGCAACGGTCTTCATCAACAAGGAAAGTTGCCGGACTTCTATTGGACTGCTGACACTGACATGGCTTGCATGAAAGCATG
>CANJHD010000111.1 GCA_947474065.1 Planctomycetaceae bacterium | reverse complement strand
CGCGCGAAGCTCTACTTCCTGCGCGAGCGCTTCGGCAAGGCCCGTCGTCTCCGCGACCAGCGCCGCGGCCTGAAGCACACCACCGGCCCCGCCGCCGAGTAAATCCGTTCAATTGCATACACACATTGGCCCGCGGCCCACGCCGCGGGCCTTTCATTTACCCATACACTCGAATCCCTCATGCACGTCCGCCTGATCAAGAGTTTCACCTTCGAAGCCGCCCATTGGCTCCCCACCTTCCCGGAGGGGCACAAGTGTCGGCGCATGCACGGCCACAGTTTCAAGGTGGACATTGTGGTGGCGGGCGAGCTCGACCCAGCCAAGGGCTACCTAGTTGATTACGGCGACATCAAGGCCGTCACGAGTCCGATCGAATCACAACTCGATCACTACTGCCTGAATGAAATTAAGGGGCTCGAGAATCCGACCAGCGAAATGATTGCCAAGTGGATCTGGGATCGCCTGAAGCCGCAGCTACCAATGCTGGCACAAGTAGTGGTGCATGAGACGTGCACCAGCCGTTGCGAATACACCGCGTGAATGTGACAGCAGTCTCCATCAATCAATGACTGATCGATGACCGACTGACGCAGCTCACTTCAACGGTCGTACAAACACATTCTCAAATTCCACTGGGCATCCGTGGCTCTGCAGTGCAATCGGGCCCTTCGCCGGCACGCCTGGCAACTGCGCGTTGTCAATCACACGCTTGCCATTCAGATCGACAGTGAGTCGATCCCCAACCATGCGAATCACAAATCGATTCCACTCGCCGACCGGCTTGTCAGCATGCACCTTCGGCGTGCATGCAGCGCGCACTGCGGCTGACATCGCTGGATCGGTGCGGTAGCCCCACACCTCACCCGAGCCGCACGGCCAGCACCAGATATTCACCTGGCTCTTGCTGTTACCGCGCAGATAGATGCCACTGTCGCGCTCCTCAATCTCCACCTCTTTCACATTGCCAGCGGCATCCTTCTCCTCGTTGCCGTCAGCGCCAATCATCGGTCGCTTCATCTTCCCCTGATGGTCCTTGGTCCAGCGCCAGTCGGCAACCAACTCAAAGTCACCAAATTCTTCAGCCGTCCACAGCGAATCGCCCTTGCCGTCAAACTTGGCTACGCCGCCGTCAAAGGTCCAGTGACCTTCGTCGCCCGCCTCCTCATGCCAACCAGCGAGGGTCTTGCCATCAAAGAGGCGCCGCATGCCGCTGCCATCCATCGCCACATCCTTGGCCGCGAGCGCCGGAACCGCGGCCGGCAATTCCTTCACGCACACATCCTTAAACCAGATAGGGCTGCCTTCGCTCTCAAGACAAATGTAGCCCATGCGCGGTGAAACATCTTTCGCGCCGCTGACCTCGTGTCCATTGATCTCAACAGTGATGTTGCCGCGATCGCAAGTGACCTTGTAATGATTCCACTCACCCGCGCCCTTTGTGACGCGCTCACTCGGCAGCGTTCGCTCCCATCCAGCAGGATGCGGCCGCAACGGAGTCATCTTTGATCCCCAAATGCTGAACACATCACCCTGCCCTGTGTAGAGCAATCGCCCCTCTTTGTCCTTCACATCGGGCGTCAACATGATCTGCACTTCGATCGCGCGCGGGAAATTGTTCTGCGCGGAACTCGGCACCGGATCGCTCCACACAAAGAGCCCCGCGTTGCCTTCCTTCGCTTCGTGCTTCCAGTCGAAATCCAGCACATAATTTTCATACATGCGATCAGTGCGAAGGAATCCAACCGGATTTCCGGTGCAGAACAACATGCCATCGCGCGCAATAAAGGTGTCACTGAAGCAATTGACGCTGACCCAACCAGTCAGATCTTTACCATTAAAGATGCGATAGCAATCCGGACCACACTGCTCACCACGGGGCGCAGCAGCACCAACATGGGCTGCAGCCGCAGAGGTCACGGATGACTGCGAACCCGCGCACCCAATCATGGAAGCGAGCGAGGCGAGAACGATGACTGCGTTAATGGTGCGGGTGCGCATGACGGCAATGCTAGCGATCGCAACCCCCTACCATCCCCGTCCCGCCAATGTCCACCACGCATCCCATCCTCGCCATGCACGACGCCCGAGCGCTCGCTGCGCTCCTTGGCGCGAGCGCTCCCGCCTGTGATTGGATCGCCACTCCGCTCGACGCGCCGGGATCGCCACGCGGAGCGTTCGTTGGCGGCAATCCGCTCGATGGCTCGTGGCTCTTCGACACCGAACTCCCCGGCCCATGGGTCTTTGCATGGAGCGGCACTCTCGGCGATTCGCTCTTCGCATCCGACCCCGCCAACTGGATGCGCGGACCCGCATCACTCAATGCGCTGTGCACGGAACTCGCCCCACAACTACAACGCCACGACAAGCGCCTTGTCCTGATCCCGCACGCCCGACATGTCCTGAGCGATGCTCGCAGCGCATTGACATGGTGGTGCGATCATGTGATTCCCGGGCAAGATCCGAACATTGTCCGGCACTCGCCAGACTGCGTGCGCCCCTTTGGACTCGCCTTCGACCCCGCTGCATTTCTTGAGCCATCCATGCTCACAGATATTGAAGATCACATGCAGTCGCTGTTCGCCTCCTTTGGCCCACGCGCAGACGTTGTGATCTTGCGCGATGCCACCATCGATACAACCGATCCCGAAGCCATGACCCCCTGCGCGCTTGGGTCCGGGCGCCTACCGCGCGCTCGCATTCGCGAGCTGCTTGCGCTGCATGTGCCGGAATCCACCCCGATCATGGTGCAAGGCGCCGCGCTCGATCGCGCCTTCGAGTGGCTTGGTCGCAGCGGGTAAATGCCTCACAACGCCGCCGCCGCTCTCGTCTGTATCCACCACGCTTTGCGACCGCGCTGTGACCCCCAGCACCCCACTTCACGGACGCTGCTGCCCGCTAATCGCCTCTCTGGGCCCGATCGCTACTGGACTCGAGCACTGGACCCGCTAGACTTCAGTGCCCGCTGGAGGATCCGGCGCGCAAGGAGGCACGGATGATCGCCGCTGGTGCCAGTGCTCTTGACGCTCGCGTGTTGGTAATCAACAAGCTGTACAGCGCTGTCCGCGTGATTGACGCGCGACGCGCGTTCACGATGTTGTGCAAGGGCTCCGCAGAAGTCATCAGCGTTGAAGCGGGAAGCTATGTCAGCTACTCCCTGCACTCGTGGTCAGAAGTTGCAGACTTCCAACGCTCTTTCGAACACGAACAACATGACTGGGTCACCACGCCGCGCCTTGTCATGGCCGTACCGAAAATCATTCGCTTGCTCGGCTACGACCGCCTGCCGCGCGAACCAGTCAAACTCAATCGTCGCAATATCTATGCGCGCGATCACAGTCAGTGCCAATACTGCGGCAAGAATTTCTCCACTAAAGAACTCACACTTGATCATGTAGTTCCACGCGTGCAGGGCGGCGAGAATTCGTGGATCAACCTCGTGTGCGCCTGCGTTCGTTGCAACGCGCGCAAGGGCGGTCGCACACCAACACAGGCGCGCATGAAACTCATCCGTGAGCCAGTGAAGCCGCGCCGCAATCCGGCCATCACGCTTCGACTTGGTAGCCCCAAGTACCAAAGTTGGAAAGCATTTCTGGACGAGGCGTACTGGACCGTCGAACTGCAAGACTGAACGCAGCGACCAAACCGCCGCGTTCGCCGCAGTCGAGCCGCTTCATTCACCCGCGCAACATCAATACATTCAATGTCAACACCACCGCGTTGTTGATTGCATGAGCAACGATCGACGCATTGATTGTTCCGCGCCACTCGCGCATGATGCAGAATGCAACAGCAAGCGATGCCAGCACCGGGATAAAGATCAACCCCTGCGGATGAATCGCCGCGAACAAGACGCTACTCACCGCTATCGCAATCACCACGCTTCCCACAGCGCCCCAGCGACCGAATGACTGCCGCAGATTCCGGTACAGCGCGCCTCGAAAGAAGAGTTCTTCACCGATCGGCGCGCACACACAGGCAAGGATGTACGTCAAGAACAATCCGGCTGCCCCGGACTCCTCAACCATCTGTTGAATTGGATGGCTTGCACGCATGTGGCCATCGCCAAAGATCTTCGAGAGCACTACTGCCAACATCACACCAACGATCAACAGCGCGATCCCCATTGACCAGCACACCACGCCCCACACGATGTCCATGGCAACAAACCGGCGAAAACCAACCGCGGTCATGATGCCGCGCAACGACAAACCGCGCCGCGTTCCCCACCACAGTGCAAGCGCGGCTGCTGCAATGGTCGCAGCCACTGAGAGCGCAAGCCGAACATCCACTCCAGGACCTTCGTTCCCATAGCCCTCCCAGATTTCAAAGACCACCCGCGGCGCGTGTGCCAGCCCAAGGTAAGCGAACATCCACACAGCAAACATCTCTGCATAGACATGCGACCACAGTTCGTCCATCGCGCCAATGCCAGCAGTCTTGCCAAGTGCAGCCATCACGAGAAACACGACGATCGCAGCAATGCCACCAAGTGCCAACACGCAGCCCATCAGCAGCGCCAACACCAGCACAACCAACAACACTGCACCCGCTGCTCCAAGACGATCAAGTTCCTCCTGATCGCCGTTTGCCTGCGCCACCAGCGTCCTACCAGTCGGACCCATTGCTTTGATCACATCAGCGCATGCCTCTTCAGAGATCGCGCGCGCACCCGGATGCTCTGTTGCGTCCACAAGTTCGGTCACTGCATTTAAGGTCTTGCGAAACTTGTCGTCGGCTGTCACATCACCCGCGTCGATCCGATTCTGCAGTTCAGCCAGCAACTCGAGCGCACGGTCGCGATCGCCCAAACGGGCCAGCAGTGCGGCGGTCGCCAATTCCGAGCCGGGCTGGTCGACAGAGACGAGATCCTCGACCTGGGTCCGCATTGTCGATAACTGTTGGGCGAACGCCGTCTGAAATGGCGGCGAGTTCATCCCGTTCACAAGCGACCCCATGATGGCCTGTTGTGCGGACACAGACGCGTGGGCCGCGAGTTTCTCGGAACTAGGTGCCCGAATCCCGCCCCGGCTCTCCACAATAAACAGGGCCGTAGCGACCGCAATTGCCAACCATGCGAGGAGATTTGCGCGCCGAAGTCGGGAAGCGTTTGTCATGACCCGGACAGCCTACCGGGGGTCAAACACACCCTCCCCTTGACATCTTGGCGAAAAGCCCTATCTTTATCGATTCTCTGCCCATCCCGGGCGGCGCCACGAAGGAACAGATATGCCACGCCAGACCACTCACATG
>CANJHD010000110.1 GCA_947474065.1 Planctomycetaceae bacterium | reverse complement strand
CTTCCGCGTGGAAGCGTCGAGCCGGTGCGTGTGAATGTAGCCCGGCATGATGCCGATCTTGCAGCCACCCTCGTAGCGACCCGGAGTGCCGGTCTTGCGCCCAGGAGTGATAACGCCCGGGCAGTTCGGGCCAACAAGCACCGAGTCAGGGTATTCAGCAAGGCGTGCGCGCACGCGGATCATGTCTTGCACCGGGATGCCTTCGGTGATGGCCACAATCGTCTTCACCCCAGCGTCGGCGGCTTCAAGGATGGCGTCGGCGGCAAATGGGGGCGGCACAAAGATCATGGAGGCGGCAGCGCCGGTTGACCGAACGGCCTGTGCGACCGTGTCAAAGATGGGAAGGCCGTTGGCGTCTTTCTGACCGCCCTTGCCCGGGGTGGTGCCTCCCACCATGCGGGTGCCGTACTCAAAGCAGCCCTTGGTGTGAAAGGCGCCCGAAGTGCCCGTAATTCCTTGGCAGATGACCGAAGTGTTACCGTCAATGAGGATTGCCATAGGTGCTTCAGGGGGCTCAGGATGCGAGGCGCCAACTGGCGGCGCGGGCGGGCGAGGATAGCCGAACCCGATACGATCGTGGACGATGAGCATCGCTCCGAAGCACGGAATTCATGAGGCAATTACGGCGTCGATCGCGGCGCACCGAGCGACTGCGCGGATCGGGGCGCCACTTGCGATCGACCGCGACTCCGCGGCGCGCCTGTTGGGCGCCATGCGTGAAATTGCCTTTCCGGGGTTTCATCTCATGGGGCGTACGGACGACGTCGGGATGGACACGACCGGCGCGGGACGCAACAACAGCGCCGATGGTGAGTTTGTGGAGATTGAAGCGTTCGTTGCGCAGCGCGTACCTGCCTTGCGAATTGCCCTAGCACAGTGCATTGCTGCCGCGCGATGTGCTGTGGGAGTTACGTCGAGTGACCAACAAGATCACGACGGCGCCGTCGATCGCATCTGCAGCGAGGTACTTGCACAGATCCCGGCTATCCGCGCCTCGCTCGCGGCCGATGTTGAAGCTGCATACCGCGGCGATCCGGCGGCGCGCAGTGTTGCGGAAGTGATCCTGTGCTACCCCGGGATTACTGCTTTGACCGCACATCGCTTTGCTCACGAGTTATGGATTCGAGAAGTGCCGATCCTGCCGCGCATGCTTGCGGAGATTGCACACTCCGCCACCGGCATTGACATTCATCCCGGCGCACAGATTGGCCGTGGAGTATTCATCGACCATGGCACTGGCGTGGTGATTGGTGAGACTTGCACTATTGGTGAAGGCTGCCGCATCTACCAGGGCGTGACGCTTGGAGCAAAGAAATTCGAGCGAGATGCGGACGGTTCGCTCCGCAAAGGAACCAAACGACATCCGACGCTGGGCGCGCGCGTCACTGTGTATGCAGGCGCAACGATTCTCGGCGGCGACACGGTGATTGGCGATGGATCAGTGGTTGCAGGCGGCGTCTTTGTCATGCAAAGCGTGCCGCCTGGACATTTGGTGGCAAACCAGAAGGCGCAGGTCCGAGTCTTGCCGCACGGAGAGGATCCAGCATGATTGAACAAAGCAACCGATTTGGCCTGCGCGGAATATCTGCATTAGCACTCGCGCTTTCATTCGTGGCGCTCTTGTTGGCTGTACCGGCAGCCATGCCAGTGAGCCTCGCTCGCGATGCCACGCCAGGGATCGATCCTGCAACGCTGTACGCGCATGTCCACGTGATGGGCGCGAGCGCGAGCGCTGGTTTCGGTGTGCGCGCCCCGCTGCCCCGCACACATCCCGGGCGGCTCGAAGCGATGACGGTTGCGCGCCTGGCGTCGCTTGCGCGGGTTGGTGCGGGCGAAGTAACGGGTGATGCCACCGGACTATTCTTCACAAATCCAGGTGCTGTCGGAAGCGCGCAAGTTGATGCAACGCTCACCGAAGAGCCGCGCGTCACCATGGTATTTGCAGATGACTTTCTGTTCTGGTTTGTGTACGGCGCGCTCGCAGCGGATCGAACACCCATCAAGGAAGAATCGCAACGCCTGCAACTTCTTGAGAAGGGTCTTGCGCAACTCAACCGAATTGTCGAGGCAGGAATTCCGCTGGTGGTTGGCGATGTTCCTGATATGTCACCTGCTGTTGGCAAGATGCTTTCCAAAGCGCAAATGCCGAAACTTGAGACGATTGCTCAGGCCAACGAACGCATCCGCGCGTGGGCCAAGGACAAGCCGAGAGTTGCGGTACTTCCACTAGCTAAGTTGGTGAATGATCTGCGTTCAAGCAAACCATTCGAAGCGGGTCGTCGCAGTTGGAGCGAAGAATCAGATGGTGCACTTATTCAGCGCGACCAGTTGCACCCTACATTTGCTGGAAGCATCGCACTGATTGCCTGCACTGAGCAGGCCGCCAACGAGCGATTTCTTGGCGTGCGTCAACCGAATGCACCAGGCGCTCCAGTTGCGTTTGAGCATGACCCCACGAAAGTGGCGGAGCGTGTGCGCGATGCGGCGGGCGATGGAGCGGGGGCTGGAACGAGTGCGGGCGCAGGTTCTGGAGCGGGAACCGGCACAGGAGCAAAGGGCGCGGGCGCCCGTTAGTTTGGCGCCTGAAGTTGCGCGAGCTTTCGTCGCGCCTCAACATCAGTGGTCTTAGAAATCAAGTCATTCAGCCAAGTTTCGGCAGCAATGCGTCCCTCCACGGCGCGCACTGCTGGCAACAACGCTTGCGCATCCATATCAAGGCGCGGGACACGCATGGACCCCTTGAGTGTCGCGAGTGTTGCCGGGTCACGCAGCGTGGGCATGTCGAGTGCCCAGAGATGCCACAACATGTCGCGTTGTTCAGCAGTTGGATCTCTAGCGATCGACCATGCTTCCATGAACTCTGCGCGTGTTCCGGCGCGGAAGATCGGACCGAGTGCAATGCGCGCAACTGCATCTTGCGCGCCCTTTGCCTTGGCAAGTTTCCACAACTGCGCGGCAACTGTGTCATCACCAGCGAGAACGAGGTCACGCATGGCAGTCGCGCAGGATTCACGAGTCAGCGCGGGGTCGGCGCCCTTTAGTTTCTCAATTGCCGCGCGAGCCGATGCGCGAACATCCATCTCGCCTGCTTCAAGCGCGGGCGCAGGCTCGCGGCCAGGCAGCATGGCGAGCGTCTTCGGGGCTGGCACCGTCATCAACGGATCGCCGATGGTTGCAATGCGCCAGACCTGCGCGATCGGATCACCAGGCCACTGACGCGCAGCCACCAGGAACGGCGCGAGTGAGGCCAGACGCTGCACGAGCGTCGCTGGCGGGATGAACGCGGATAGATACGGTTCATGTACAGACCCAACATAGGCGTACACGCCGTGATCGAGCCATCGACCGCCAACGGTGTAGGCCGCATCGGGTGCTTGCAACGAGAAACTGTGAATCATGGAAAGCACCATCGGCTTTCGCAGGACGGGAATATCCGTGGAAGGGGCTGATGAAGACGTTTCTACTTCAAAGAAATCAGCGTTGCCGCTTGAATTCATAAAGAGAACATCAGGTCCGATCCCTTTGGGCAAGAGTGATCGCCACGAAGCAAGCGTTCCGTTGGTGCCTTCCCATGACTTCATGATGAAGTCCTGCTGCGCAAGGACCGGCGTTGCCTGCGCAAACGAATACGTCGCATACATGCCGCCAGTGCGGTTGGCGTATCCATCGAACATCCATGTTTCAGTGCGATGCAGAAAGAGTGCGCACATGGCCATGTAGGCCGAGCGGGTACTGTCGCCAAAGATCTGCGCCGCGAAACCCCAGCGCGATCCATCGGCATTACGGCACAGTGCGTCGGTCAGTGAAAGTGGTCCGGTTTCCTTGGGAAGTTGCGGGTTGCGACCGCCGGCTGGCGAGGGAAGATCAACGCGCAACGCGGCGTGACGACACAGCGTAAATGTTTCCAGGTCATCTCCGAGCGTATTCCACGTGAGGCCGCTTGATGCGAAGCAATTGCGCACAGCGGCATCGAGGGCTGCGAAATCAGTTGCGCTCAGGACATCGTTGCTGCTTCCGCCGGCTGGCTCTTCGATCCACACCAGTGGTTCACCGCGTCCCGCAGCGAGTGCAACGGCCGCTGTCCATGCTGGATCCTTGACAGACGCGCCAACAATTCCAGCTGGAACGAGACCGATGGAACGCAATGCCGCCACGGAACCGTTGGCAGAGTCACCGCCCCACGCGTGCGCGATAGCAGCATCGACCGCCGAACGCAGCGCAGCATCATCAGCAGGCGCGGGACTTGACGCGCGGCGGATCACTTGCGCTGGCTTGAATGCGCGAATGAAACGCGGAGCGAAGGCATCGTCTTCAATGAGGACGGGCCAACGCGCCTTTGGTGTCCAGCGTGCAATCTCAGCGAGGTATGCGCCTTCGTTCGGAACGAGCACCACGCGATCAATGACTGGGAGCTTTCCTTCGATGCCGAGTGACCGCATTCCGAGACGAGCGAACCACGGCATCTCTGCCATGCGTTGTGCTTGTTCCTGCGCAGGGGTGGGGGCGGGCGCGGGCGGCGCTTGCAACACCGATGCGAGTGCGAGCGGAAGCGTGATGAGCGCGGTGGCAGTCATGCGACCGATGATAGAGAAGCTCTATGCATGCGGAGGGTGCGGGTGACAAACTTTAATTGTCGCATGGCGCTCCATCATCCAACTGTTGCGCGCCAGAGCATCGCCGCGAGTAGCGCGCCGAGCACTGGACCAACAATTCCAATCCATGCGCTGCGCCAATCGCTTCCGCCCTTACCGGGAATGGGGAGAAACGCGTGTGCAATGCGAGAACCAAGATCACGCGCGGGGTTCATGATGCAATCGCTTGCGCCGGCAGCACCAAGGGCGATCACCGCAAGCGCCATGCCAGCAACCAGGACCGACAGCATTGGCTGAACAACCGACATCGGAGTGGCGGTCAGTTGGAAGGCGATGCCGTCTTCTGCTTGATCCGCGCTGCCGGCATCGATGGTCGCTCCGGCGATCAGACGCAGAATGACATACACAAAGACCGCGGACGCAAGCACCTCAGAGAGCAGGTTGGAGAGCGGCGCACGAATGCGCGGTACGTTGACAAAGACTGCCAGTTTGGTCTGCGCATCATCGGTGCGTGACCAGTACGGCAAGAACTGTAACCACGCGACCGCTGCACCCACAAACGCGCCCGCACATTGTGCAGTGATGTTGCCCGCCACCATGTCGGACTTGAGTCGACCAATCGACCACATCGCTACGGTGACTGCGGGGTTGAGTTGCGAGTCACTCCGACCAGCCACCAGCAAGCCGGCGGCAAGGGCCGCGCCCCATCCAAGAACTGCGGTTCCGTAACTACCGCCAACACCGGG
>CANJHD010000109.1 GCA_947474065.1 Planctomycetaceae bacterium | reverse complement strand
GCGCCAGTCTCAAAGAGACCTCCGCCATTCATAAGCGGCACAATGGAAAGCATCTTGGCGCTGGTGCCCACTTCAAGAATCGGAAAGAGATCCGTCAGGTAGTCGCGTAACACATTGCCCGTTACAGAAATGGTGTCGAGGCTCTTCTTCATGCGCTCAAGGCTGAAGAGGCAAGCCGCCGACGGCTCGAGCACGCGGATATCAAGACCCTTGGTGTCATGGTCGGCCAAGTAGGCGTTGACCTTGGTCAAGAGTTGTGCGTCGTGCGCACGCTTGGAATCAAGCCAGAACACCGCAGGCGTTCCGGTGGCACGCGCACGAGTGACGGCAAGTTTCACCCAGTCGCGGACGGCGGCATCGGTCACGCGGCAAGCGCGCCAAATGTCCCCGGCCTGGACCGTGTGCTGCATGAGCGTCGCGCCGGCGCCATCAACAATGCGTACCGTGCCGGCGGTCTTGATCTCAAATGTCTTGTCATGGCTGCCGTATTCCTCAGCGGCCTGAGCCATCAAGCCAACGTTGGGCACACTGCCCATGGTGCGCGGATCGAACGCGCCGTGCGTACGGCAGAAGTCAATCACCGCTTGGTAAATGCCGGCGTAACTGCGATCTGGAATCACTGCCTTGACATCCTGTGTCTTGCCCGCAGCGTTCCACATCTTGCCGCCCTCGCGCAACATGGCCGGCATTGATGCGTCCACGATGACATCGCTCGGCACATGAAGGTTGGTGATGCCCTTGTCGCTATCGACCATGGCGATGGCGGGGCCATGCGCGTAGACCGCCTGAATGTCCGCCTCAATGGCAGCGCGTTCAGCAGCCGGCAGCGTGGCGATCTTGGCAATAAGGTCGCCGAACCCGTTGTTCACATCCACGCCGAGCCGCGCGAGCGTGGCTGCGTGCTTCTCAAACACGGGCTTGAAGTAGGCGCGCACAGCATGGCCAAAGATGATCGGGTCGGACACCTTCATCATGGTGGCCTTCAGATGAAGCGAGAAAAGCAGCCCAGAAGCGCGCGCGTCTGCAATCTGCGCTTCAAGGAACGCGCACAACTCGTGCTTACTGAGGAACGTTCCATCAATGATGTCGCCCGCGTTGAGCTTGATGCCTTCCTTGAGCACTGTCACGGTGCCGCTGGTTCCGACATGCTCGATACGCACTGTCGTGGCTGCTGGCACGGTGACGGAGCATTCATTGCCGAAGAAATCGCCATGCGTCATGGTGGCAACATGCGCCTTGCTGTCTTGGCTCCACGCGCCCATCTTGTGAGGATTCGCGCGTGCGTAATCCTTCACAGCGTTCGGCGCGCGGCGATCGGAGTTGCCCTCGCGAATCACTGGATTCACTGCGCTGCCCTTGATGCGGTCATAGCGGGACTTGGTATCGCGCTCGATGTCGGTCTTTGGCTCGTCGATGTACGCGGGCACCGCGTAGCCCTGCGCTTGCAGTTCAAGAATGGCAGCCTTGAGCTGCGGCACCGATGCGCTGACATTCGGAAGTTTGATGATGTTGGCGTCCGGCGTCAGGCACATGCGACCAAGCTCGGCGAGTGCATCAGGAATCCGCTGCTCAGGCTTGAGGCTCTCCGGGAAGCTTGAGATGATTCGCCCCGCAAGAGAGATGTCCCGCAGCTCAACAGCAATCCCCGCTGGCTCCGCGAAGGCGCGGATGATGGGAAGGAACGAATAGGTGGCCAGTGCAGGAGCTTCGTCGGTGTGCGTGTAGATGATGGTCGGGGGAGTCATGGCTTGGTACCTCAGTGGAAATGGCCTGTTCAGCCGGAAATATCTGAGGGGTCATTGTACGGAGGGCGGGATGTGGACCCCACACCCGTTGGGCCGAACGACAAAACCACCGTCCCCGTGGGGGGAGTTCTGCCAAACTATGGCAAGGAAAGCACAATGAAACCAACTGACCAGACCGCACTGCTCTTTGCCCGCAACCTCCTTCCGCTTGCGTTCGGCATGCTCGTTGGCTGCGTGGCGGATGTACCGCCGCCCGCGAAGCCGGACGGAAAGCCGGAAACAACAACCACGCTTTCCAACTCGGTGACGATTGAGGAGAAGGACGGAGTACGGACGATCACTTCCAACGGGATCCCAGACCACCAGCCCGGCAAGTTTCCGAATCGTGGAAATCCAAACACCATCGACGCACAGAAGCTCGTCTTTCGTATGACGATGACGCCGAAGGTCACTGACACCATGACGCCGCATCGAATGCACTGGGCAGCTGTGGCATTGAACGGCGTGCCGTTCGAGCCGGGCACCGCGGAGGCGTGGAAGAACGACCGGAGCACCGGGTGGTACATCGAGGGGATTCGGCCACTGCGCGGTGGGACGCTCGGCATCGATGCAAGCAACGCGCATGTGCAGCCGAGCGGTGCATATCACTATCACGGGGTTCCGACTGGGCTCGTTGCACGCCGCGCCGATGCGATGCACGTGAAGGTGGGCGAACAGATGATCCAGATTGCGTGGGCAGCAGACGGATTCCCGATGTACGAGTTCCACGGCTACCGCGATGCGGCCGATGCGACAAGCGGCATGAAGGAACTGCATTCAAGTTGGCGCCTGAAGTCCGGCGAGCGTCCCGGCGGAGATAAGGGGCCGGGCGGTGCGTTCGACGGTACCTACACGCAGGATTACGAATTCGTAAAGGGCTCCGGAGATCTTGACGAATGCAATGGGCGCTTTGGAGTGACGCCCGAGTTTCCAGCGGGAACCTATTACTACGTGGTCACTGGTGAGTTCCCGTATGTGACACGCGCGCTGCGCGGAACACCAGACAAGAGTTTCACCAAGAATGAAGGTGGTCGACCCGGTGGGCCGCGCGGTGGTCGACCGGGTGGACCGGGCGGTGGACCGCCGCCCGGAGGACCACGCGGACCGGGTGGACTTGGTGGGCCGGGCGGACCGGGCGGACCCGGCGGACCCGGCGGACCGCCGCCGCATGATGGTCCCAACGAGCAATCGGCTCGTAACAACATGTGCATCATTTCCATCGGCGGTCGATTTGCGCGCGTGGCAAGTTCGTAACCGCGAACACCCCGCTGCCTGCGAAATGCCGATTCGCCTGCGCGCATCCCTGCAGCCCGGTGCACGAACGCTTTCGGTCCGATTTCCGGAGTCGATCACGGGCTCTTCGTCTTGGGGCTCTTCCTTCTAACGCGGTTTGTGCGTCCGTTGCTCTGGCAAGTGACAGCATTCACTGCGCCGCACTCCATCACGCTCACACTTGCGGCGCTTGGGCTTGTCAGCGCGCCGGCGTCGATCGTTGAACCAGCGATCGCGCTGTCTATCGGGTTCATCGGCTTCGACGGTCATGCCTGAGCGATGCCCTCGCGGATCGCAAACCGCATCAGATCCGCGCGGCTGTCGATGCCCAACTTCTTCATCATTCGCTCCTGATGCCCATCAATCGTCTTCGGACTACGCGACAGTTGCCGGGCGATCTCCACCCGCGACTGACCGCCACCGATGTGTCGCAGCACTTCGATCTCGCGGGAAGTCAGTCGATCGACCGCACTGATCGGCATCGCTGACTCTGTGGCCGCGCGCCGTGTGCGGCGTGAACTCCGCACTGCACGTGCCGATGGGCATTGCGCGATCACCTTTGGTCCGATCACAAATGTCCCGCGCGTGCTGTGGGCGATCCGCTTCAGACCGTCCAGGATGTCGACCAAGTCCTCGCCCTTAGAGAAATATCCCGAGCCACCGCACCGATATGCCGCGGCAAGGAGGCCGTCGCGTATGTGCGCGCTGAGAAAGGCGAACCGGACATCCGGGAATTGCCGGTGTAAGCGGTCGGCCGCCTCGAAGACATCCGGACCGGGCATTTCAATGTCAAGCGTTACCACGTCGGGCCGACTTCGCGCGACTTCCTCCAGAAGCTGCGATGCATCAGGAAGCCACCCAACGAAGTCAATGCTCGGATCCAGTGACATTTGCACGCGCATTCCTTCAGCAAGGAGCAAATGATCATCGACGCAAAGCACGCGAACAACTACCTCACTCGTACCAGTGATGGGGCTGATCGCCTTCTTTCGTGCAGCTATGCGACCTACAGGCGTTTCTTGCGGAGTATTCATGGTGGATTGTGTCATCGGAAGTTTCCTTCTGTAATTTGCCTTCATTTCCAATCCATCTCGCTTCGACGCGATGGATGCCTACCCCGGAAGAGAGGAAGTAATTCAGACTGTAATGAAATTCACTTCCATCTCAAGCGAATTGATATGGAATTGCAAATAAAGGCATTTACCTGTCATTTCCGCGTGCGGATTTAGGGGAAATCAACCTGAATACATACAGCGCTGTGCACACCATCATGTAGCCACTCGATCACCGGTATCGACATTCTGTGCTCATGGATGAGCGTGACTGCGTCACATGGGAGAACGAACATGAAAGTCACCATCACGCTCCACGAGCCAAACACTGAGATTGATGTCACCGACGGAATCATTAGCGCCATCGCGTGTGAGATCAGCCGGATCGCTGGCGGTAACGAGGTACTCAACCGCCTTGAGGCAGAAATGTGTCTCGACCGAATCTTGGCAGGGCGTCATTCCTCGGGATATGCAGGCCGCGAAGGTGGTCCACAATGAACTCCATCGCCTCGTTCAGCGACCAACGCGAAGAAATGGTTCGCAAGCAGGTGATGGCGCGCGGCGTGGTTGACCGGCATGTTCTGGCCGCCATGCGGGAAGTACCGCGTGAAGTGTTTGTTGGCGACCGCTACCACGAGTTCGCGTACGAAGATTCGCCGCTTCCGATTGAGGAGGGGCAGACGATATCGCAGCCATACATTGTGGCACTCATGATTGAGGCAGCGCATGTGCGCCCAGGCGATAATGTGCTAGAGATTGGTGCCGGATCCGGTTACGCGAGCGCCGTTCTGAGTCGAATCGCCCAGCATGTACATGCCATTGAGTGGCATCGCCCACTCGCTGACGTGGCACGCTCGCGTCTGCGACTGCTTGGCTACCGCAATGTCACCGTGCTCCAAGGCGATGGTTCCATTGGATGTCCAGCCCACGCGCCGTTTGATGTGATCATCGTTTCCGCCGGCGGGCCGGATGTTCCCGAACCGCTTCTTCGGCAACTGTGCATCGGCGGACGGCTGATCATTCCTGTGGGTCATGAGCCGCGTACGCAAGAGCTGCTAAAAATTGAGCGCACGGGCGAGAACCAGTTCGAACGTGAATCGCTGGGGCAAGTTCGGTTCGTGCCATTGATTGGCACCGAAGGATGGGCCGCGGATGGTCATCCCATTGCAGCCCAACGCGCCGTGGCGCCCGTACGGATCCACACCGAGTCACGAGAGCGGATGGCAAAGGCGATCGCAGCGGCATGCGAACCG
>CANJHD010000108.1 GCA_947474065.1 Planctomycetaceae bacterium | reverse complement strand
TCGCGTCTGTTGTCGCGCCGCGCACGGGTCGGAGTCCGTGCAACGGCGCATGATTCATGAGCCTGACCGTCCTTTCAGAGGGCCTGGTGGTGCCCAACGCAGCCATGCGTCAAGCGACCGTCGTTTGAAGTTGGCTCCATCATGCGGCGTGCCGTTCCGTGGCACGCCGCATGATGGAGCGTGATTCATTGGCTCAGGAGCAGCCCATCGAACTGCCGCAGTTCAGGCAGCGGTAGCAAGTGCCGTTTCGGACGGTGATCGATCCGCAACCATCGCAGGCCGGAGCGTCACCCATCAGGTGCGCGTTGGACTGGTCAAGCGCGTTGCCACTGACACGCGCCTCGCCGACCACCACGGTTTCGTGCACCATGGCACCCCGTGACATCTGGCCCGCTCCATCCGAACCATCGACGATCGACTCGGCCACAACGACCGAGATTGAGCGGCGCGAAAGGATCTCGGCCGCGTCGGCCTTCGCCTGGACGGAATGCGAGGCGCTGGCCTGCGTCGACGAAGCGTTGGTCGATCCGTCTTGCGTGGTGATTCCTGAGCGTGATGGCCATGCAGCCTCCTTGGCTTCGGCGTTACTGTTCGGGACGCTTCCTGCGTTCCCGTGTGTGATCGTTCCACCACCGGAGAGTTCCGCTGGCTTCGTGCGACGCGGTGCGTTCTCTTCGCGATAGCCCTTGATGAACTGCATCCCGAGCCAACGGAAGATGTAATCGACCAAACTCTTCGCAAACGGGATGTCCGAGTTGGTGGTCATTCCCATCGGCTCAAAGCGCTGATGCGCAAACTTGTTGACGATGCTCTCGACCGGCACGCCGTACTGCAGTGCGAGGCTGATGGCAGTTCCCAGCGAATCCATCAGACCACCAATGGTGGAGCCTTCCTTCGCCATGGTGATGAAGAGTTCGCCCGGCGTGCCGTCTTCGTAGAGACCAACGATCAGGTACCCCTCGTGACCGGCAACGTTGAACTTGTGCGTCAGCGACTGCCGAGTATCTGGCAGACGGCTGCGTCGTGGGCGTTCAACAATCCGCTCGACGACGCGCTCAACTTCAACAACGCGCTCGACGATGCGGTCCACGTAGGTGGTGGTGGCGACAACCGTCTCTGGCAAGCCGGCGGTGTCTTCTTCTTCGCGCTCCTCAGTGGCATCGCTCTTGGTGCTGAGCGGCTGGCTGAGCTTGCAACCGTCGCGGTACAGGGCGTTGGCCTTGAGACCAAGTTCCCAGCTGAGTCGGTAGCACGCGCCGATGTCTTCGACCTTCGCCTCGTTGGGGAGGTTGATCGTCTTACTGATCGCGCCCGAGATGAACGGCTGCGCAGCGGCCATCATGTGAATGTGGCCTTCAGGTGCGATGAATCGCGTGCCAAGAGTGCCGCAGCGGTTGGCGCAATCAAACACCGCCAGGTGCTTGTCCTTCAGGTGCGGCGCGCCTTCCACGGTCTGCGTTCCACAGATGCGAACGTTCAGCACGTCGATCTGCTTGCGGTTGAGACCGAGCGCGCGGAGACCGTTGAACTTCTGATCAGCACGCGCAGCAACGGCGTCAATGCCGTGTGCAGCAAGGACTCGCTCTGGCATGCTCCACGCACTGAATGCGAAAGAGATTTCAAAGACGGTCGGCAGGCTGTTCTCAATCTGCACGACCTCTTCGCCGGTGTAACCCGACTCAATGAGGAAGTCGCGGAAAGTGGTGCCGTGCGCGGGGATGATTCCTTCTTCGGTTGGCAGCGGAACTTCCAGGCTGAGGGTGCCCATGACGTGGGTCACAATCTCATCCACCTGCACAGCGGAGTAGGCGAGTGCCTGCAGCGCGGGGCGCAGTGACTGGTTGGCGATCTTGAAGTAACCGCCACCGGCGAGCTTCTTGAACTTGGTGAGTGCAAAGTCCGGCTCCACGCCGGTGGTATCGCAGTCCATCAGGAGTCCAATGGTGCCGGTCGGTGCAATTACCGTGACCTGCGCATTGCGGAATCCGTGCTTCTTGCCGAACGCAAGGGCATCGTCCCACGCAGCAACTGCACGGCTCAGCATGTCGTTTGCATTCGCAATCGTTACGCGACCTTCGGTGAAGACCGCATGATCGATCGGAACCGGAGCGATGCGCATCGCTTCATACTGACCGCTGTCGCGCGCAACACCTTGCGCAGCGCGGCGGTGGTTCCGGATCACGCGGAGCATGTGCTCCTTGTTGTCCTTGTAGCCGTCAAACGTTCCGTGCTCTGCAGCAAGCACAGCACTCGCGGCATAGGAGCGACCAGTCAGGATGGAACTGAGCGCGCCGCACACCGCACGACCGGCCTCGCTGTCATACGGGATGCCCGCCTGCATCAACATGGCGCCGAGATTGGCGTAGCCGAGGCCAAGAGTGCGGTACTTCCAGCTGAGTTCAGCAATTTCCTTGGACGGGAAGCTGGCCATCAGCACGCTGATTTCCAACACCACGGTCCACAGGCTGATCGCGTGCTCGTAACCCTCGATGTCGAAGGTGCGCGTCTCTGAGTCATAGAACTTGAGCAGGTTGATCGACGCCAAGTTGCACGCCGTGTTGTCAAGGAACATGTACTCACTGCACGGATTGCTGGCGTTGATGCGCCCGCCTTCTGGGCATGTGTGCCATGCATTGATGGTGGTGTCGTACTGGATGCCCGGGTCCGCACAGTGCCAGGCGGCCTCGTTGATCTGGCGCCAGAGATCAGTGGCAGGCAGTGTCTTGGCAGTCTTGCCATCGGTGCGACGAACGAGTGTCCACTCGCCGTTGGCTTCAACCGCATCCATGAACTCATCGGAGAGTCGAACGGAGTTGTTCGAGTTCTGTCCGCTGACGGTGTAGTAGGCCTCGCCGTTGAAGTCGTAATCGAGCTTGAGCCCGAACTGCTCTGCAAGTTCCTTCTGGTGCTGCGGAAGGTGCTTCATGCCTTCAACAAGCGCGGCGACCTTGATTTCTTCACGAACCTTCCAGTTGACGAACTTCTCGATGTCGGGGTGATTGACATCAAGGCAGACCATCTTGGCGGCGCGGCGCGTGGTGCCGCCGGACTTGATCGCGCCAGCAGCGCGGTCGCCGATCTTGAGGAAACTCATCAGGCCGGAACTGCGACCGCCACCGGAGAGTTGTTCACTTTCGCCACGCAGGTTCGAGAAGTTGGTGCCAGTGCCCGAGCCGTACTTGAAGAGTCGCGCCTCGCGCGTCCACAGGTCCATGATGCCGCCTTCGCCGACGAGATCATCCTTCACGCCCTGAATGAAGCAGGCGTGCGGTTGCGGGTGCGTGTACGCGTCCTTTGCAAGACCAACTTTGCCGGTCTTGTGATCCGCGATCCAGTGACCCTGCGCAGGGCCGCTGATTCCGTATGCGTAGTTCAGTCCGGTGTTGAACCACTGCGGACTGTTCGGCGCGGCCATCTGGTTGAGCAGCATGTGCGCGAGTTCGTCGTAGAACGCATCGGCGTCCTTCTTTGCAGTGAAGTAGCCGAACTTCTCGCCCCAGTGGCGCCAGCAACCAGCCAAGCGATGTGCCACTTGGCGAACGCTGCGCTCTGGTCCAAGGACTGGCTTGCCAGCTGCATCCTTGAGCGGGCGACCATCGGTACCGAGTTGCGGTACGCCAGCCTTGCGGAAGTACTTACTGACCACGATGTCCGTGGCAAGCTGACTCCATGACGCCGGAACCTGAGCGTCGTGCATTTCAAAGACGGTGCTTCCGTCAGAATTTGAGATGCGACTTGAGCGGGTGGTCCACTCAGTGGTTCCGTAGACATCCTTGCCAGCGGTGGTGAAGCGTCGTGCAATTCTCATGGGTATTCCGTGTCTCTCTCGTGATGGTGCACGCGATGCCTGCGTGCATGTGTTTCGGGATCTGTGTTCGTGACGGGGCGGCGCCGCGCCCGTTCGGAGCGCGGAGTCCTGGATTCGGGTCTTAGTGATGATTCGGAGTGCTGTCGACGAACGGAAGTCCGTCGACGCGCGGGAGCGTCAAGCCAGCTTGATCTTGATACTTGCCACCCTTGTCTGCGTAACTGATGGCGCAGACGCGCTCGGCCCGCAAGAAGATCATTTGCGCGATCCCCTCATTGGCGTAAATCTTGGCTGGAAGTGGCGTGGTATTGCTGATTTCGATGGTGACCTTGCCGCGCCATTCTGGCTCAAGCGGCGTGACATTCACAATGATGCCGCAGCGGGCGTAGGTGCTCTTGCCAACGCAGATGGCAAGCACATCGCGCGGAACATCAATGGTTTCAACGGTCTCGGCGAGGGCGAACGAATTCGGCGGGATCACAATGTGGTCGCGGCCGGTTTCGGCGGTGTCGATGGCGATGAAGAGATCGCTCGAAAAGTTCTTTGGATCAACGATGGCGGTGCCGCCGCTGGTGGCGTTGGTGAACACTTTGAACTTTGTTCCCACTCGAACGTCGTAGCCGTAGCTCGAGACGCCGAAGGAGACTGTTCCGGGGCGCTTCGCGTTGTCAGCGAAGGGGACGATCCGCACGGAATCTCGGATCTGTGTGTCACAAAGAATGCTCATCGTCCAACCCCTTAACTCGGACCTTCCTGGTCCGTGAAAGGCTTCAATTCAAATACGTCCCACAACACTGGCTCCGACTTCAACAACTTCAAGGCTCTCATGCTCACTGATGCTCGCTGAAACTGGCACTCGTTTCAGACCGCTGATGCACTGCGCGGCTTTCTCACAATTTTGTCTCGCAAATCCGAATTTATACGTTTGTTCGTATTCTGTTCGGTATCATCTGGCCGTCCAAGCACCACCAAACCTTGGGCGTGGCGCGGATGGTACCCCTACCTGTTGTGGTTGCAACCCCTCTTCGGCTCGTTTTTATTGACTTTCATGTGAGCGCGCTGCAAGTGTGTCTCGGCTCACGATTTATGTTTATTTAAAAGTGTTTGATCCGCGAATTTGGACTGTGGACAGCATGTCGATGCCTGTCTTCTAGACTCGCCAACTCGACCCGCGCCTGTGAGCGCTTTCGCGCACCGCAAGGAGGCTCCGCGCATGCTGTTTCCAGAACCACCGTCCCCCAAAAAAGTTGCACAAACCGTCTTCAGGCCAGCAAATGTGGCTGCCGTTGTAGCTGCCGTTGTGGCTCCCATTCCGGAGCTCGATGCCGACGCGCTCCTGGAAGGTCTCACCGAAGACCAGCGCATCGCCGTTGCCCATGTTGATGGACCGCTTCTGGTGCTTGCTGGCCCCGGCTCTGGAAAGACGCGCGTCATCACCCGCCGCGTGGCGCGTTTAGTGGCGCTCGGCATTCCGGCGTGGCAGATCTTGGCGCTGACGTTCACCAACAAAGCTGCTGGCGAAATGAAGCATCGCGTGGAGTCAATGATTCCAATCGATGTGCCCGGTCGACGCGGACTGGTGGTCAGCACTTTCCATGCATTCTGCGCGATGTTCCTTCGTCGTCATGCAGTGGATTGCGGCGTTGACCCGGACTTTGTGATCTACGACGCCGACGATCAGCGTTCAGCAATGAAGAGCGCGATTGTGGAAGCGGGGCTTGATACCAAGAACTTCCAGC
>CANJHD010000107.1 GCA_947474065.1 Planctomycetaceae bacterium | reverse complement strand
TTCTCTGCTGGCTTGCCTTCGGCTGCCTTGGGCTCAACCACCAGCACCAGCATGTCGGGGCCATCAAGGAAGTACGTGACACGCGAGAGATCTCCCGCGTTGGCCTTGGTGGGATCGGCCGCCGGAACGAAGGTGGCACGGTTGGCGCCCGCCTTCTCCAAGACCAGCAGCATTGGCTCGACGCGCTTCGGATCCGGCTCAAAGTTTCCGTGCACGTGCATCTGCCGAAGAATCACGCGATCCTTCTCAGCGACGATCTGCGTGAACTCATAGAACGGCACGCCGCCGTTACCAAGGATGCGACGGAACGAACCAAGCATCGATGATCCGCGCGGAGCCATCCAGTGCTCCTCAATCATGGCACCGTTGGCCTGCGCTTGTGTCCATGCACCCGTCATGAATGCGAGCGGCTCAAGCGCGGCGTTTGTCTTGGCGGCGGCGGGTGCGGGCGCAGCTTGGGCGACAGATACAGGTGCCGGCGCTGGCGCGGGCGCCGTAGCAGCAGCACATGAAATGAGCGAGATGCAAGCGAGGGTCAAGGCGGCACGAATGATCATGTGGGACTCGGCGAGTGAACTGAAAGAAACGCGCCCCGACAGTCGGGGCGCGCTAAACACTCTACAGATTTGCAGTCACCCCGTCACTTACGGGCACGGACCCCAAGCACCGAGCAACCGACCAAGGTCTGCGCCATCCACCACGCCATTTCCATCGATGTCGCTTGCCGTGGCTTGACCCCAATCACCGAGAAGTATGCCAAGGTCAGCCCCGTTCACGGTGTTGTCGCCATTCAGATCGGCCAGGCACGATCCGGCACTTGGATGCAAGTCGAGCACAAACGGTGAGGTCCCGAAATTCCCACGTGCGGTGCCGGTGATCACCAGTTCGTCAGCGGAAATACCCAATGGCAAGGCCAGGTGCACGCCGTCGGGAATGGTCACACCAAACTCCGCCGCATACGCCTCGAGCGCAACGTAGCCGCGACCTTGAATCCAGATGAAGCCTTCGCCGATTGCAAGGGGAGCGCCGAGGTAGCAGAGAACCTTGGTGCCGGTGGCATTCATTGCCGTTGCTCCGCCAACGCCTGAGACAGGCTGAGCACCGAGTGATTGATAGCCCGTTGCAGCGCTCCAGCGCCACGGGGCGCCGCTGTCGATGCTGGGTGAGCCGAGGCCCGCAACCCATACTCCGTCGCCACTGATGGCATCCGCTTCGGAAAGTTTCTTGGGCGTTGCGGCACCATTCGTCAACGCGGTCGCGGCATAATTACCTGCTGCATTCTTTTTCCAGACGCATGCTTGGCGCCAGCCGGTGTAATCGTCATTCCAACCAGCAACCACGCTGCCGTCGTCACTGATGCCATTGGCGCGGGTTGGCCTGTAGAAATACACACTCGGAAGCAACTTAATGGCGTCGGTGGTGGAGTTCCAAACAAATCCGCTTGCTGCGCAGCCACTGTTCCAGACCAATCCGCAGATGTAAGAAGCGGTGGGATTCATGTCCCATGCGCCATCGCGCTCGATGTCACAGTTGTAGCCGAGGCTGCCGACCACCGGGTCGTAAGAAACATTGTTGATGTCGTACAGCGACGCCTCTGTCTTCAGGACGGTATTCAGATCGACGAGTGTGCTGCAACTGACCAGTGTGCCAGCATTCGTAATGCATGGCACTCCGCCGACGCCTTGACCTGGTGGAACCGAATTGGCGAGAAGAGTCACCCACGAGTCCTGAGTCCAGTACCAATCGCGATTGCCGTCATGGCCCGATACGACGCTGCCGTTGGCGCTCGCGCTTTCGGCGTACGAATATGGAACCGCGCCGAGCAGGAACAACTGACCTGCATGAGCCGACGCAATAAAGAGCGCAGGGGCGGCGATGGCGATGGCGGCGATTGCTCGATTCATATTCGTGGGTACTCTTGAATGACTAAAAGGTCCGGTCAAAGGCGACAGCAGAATCAATGTACGCCGCATAATCAGTATTCCCTAGGGAAAATTCAAACTTCGATGACTATTTTTAACCCACCCCTTGAACAGTCCGATACGCACGCACATACAGGCCGAATTGGCGCTCCGTTTCAAGCGACCGTCATGGCGCTGGGAATCGCGTTGCTCGCCGGGTGCGCAACACCGCCCCACCCTGCGCCGGGGCCATCGCCCGCCGCACCCCCGAGCGAAACGCCCGCCAACACGTTGGCACTGATCGGCACTGAGTGGCACTGCACCCGGATTGGGACGCGGATCATGGACGCCGGAGCAACGCCAACACTGCTGGTTGCAGCGGACGGCAAAGCGAGTGGGTTTGCGGGTGTCAACCGATGGTTCGGATCGTGCGCTGCGGACGGGGCGTCTTTGAAATTCGGAATGCTTGGCATGACACGGATGGCGGGACCACCAGAGCGTATGGACCTTGAGCAGGCATATGCCAATGCGCTCGCCGCGGTGACACGCTGGTCAGTCAGCAACGGGCGCCTGCAACTCTCGGATGGCACTTCGGTCATTCTGGAGTTCGTGCCAGCTCATTAAAAAGGTTGGCGCGCGGTGTGGAAGCCGCGCGCCAACCAGAGATCACGAAACAAGCATCACTCTGAAACTCTTAGGGGCAGTTGCCCCAAGCGCCGAGGAGTACAGCCAAGTCAGCACCATTCACAACGCCATCGCCAGTGATGTCACTCGGGCATGTGCATGGACCCCATGCGCCGAGCAGAACAGCGAGGTCTGCGCCGTTGACGACACGGTCACCATTCAGGTCAGCCGGGCACGGAGCCACGCCGAGGTCAATCTTGGCGATGGTGTACATGGAATTGACGGAGTCGCCAGCCTTAAGGACCAACTGGCCGCTCGAATTGAGCCCGGTGTTGGTCGATGCGCCGCTGACGCCGGTGCCACCGATCATGGTGAGCGTATTGCACGGTGTGCCAGTGAAGTTGGTGTCACCAGTCTTTGCAATCGTGCGGAGACCGTTCACTGCATCCCAAGCAAGGATCGCCACCCCAGAGTAGGGGATCCCGCCCACGATGAAGTTGTTGGCAAACACCACGACTCCAGAGTCGCTGATGCAGACCGACGAACTTCCACTGATTGGTCCAAAGGTCGCGCCAGCAACTCCTGGGATTGAGTCAAATTGCTTGGCGAGGACCAAAATAGTTCCGTCCGCCTTGCGAACACCGAGGAAGCTCGATGGGACTGCAGGATCCGTGACGGATGTGCCATCGGCATACATCAGGATTCCTTCATAAGCGTAAACACCGTTGTTGTTCATCACTGAACTGCTACCGACCGACTGAAACACGAGTCCCGAAACGCCAGGAACAGTATCGCCCTTACGCATCAGCATTGTGAAGACACCGTTTTTCACGGTCATGGTTGCACTGTTGTTGAGCGTAGTCGCCCCTGTGCCGCCCAACTCTGTACGGAACACGATCGTTCCGTCCGCCATGAGCGGGTGTTGCACCAAACTGAACGGAGATGATGTGGGATAAGCCATGTTGGTAAAGGTCAGATCTGGGAAGCCTGCGATCGGTCCGCCCTTGCGCCCCCACACCTCGAGACCGTTACCCCACGCGTTGGTCAACTCGACGGCGTTGTCCGAGGTGGTGACTGTTCCACCGAAGAGCGTGCCGTAGATCGCCGCTTTGTTGCCATTGACCCAGATGCTGTAACTATCTGGCTGTAACACCGTTCCGTCGGTGAATCCAGGGCATGGGTCACCCTTACGGAAGAGGACCGTCTTGCCCGAAGGTCCCATCCAGACAACTGCGCCGTTGTTCGCCGTGACGCCAGCAGTCGTGATGACGCCCGTACCTGCGAGCGTTGCATACGCCAACGCAGCACCATCGTTGTTCACGTACTGCGGGGAGCCAACCGAGGCTGTCATGGTGACGCCGGCAGCGCCTGGATACGCATCACCTCCGCGGTAAAGAATGTAATTGTTCGCGCCAGTCGGATCCCGCCACATCCAGAAGGGGCTCGTGGCGGCGGTGACGCCCGTGCCGTTGAGGTTGCCGGTGATCAGGACGCCGCCGTTGCCAGACTCAAACTGAGTCGATGCGAGACCGTTGACGCCCGTGGTGGAATTGCAGACGAGACCCGGGGCAAGACCGCTCGGAAGCGCGTTTCCAGCACGAGCGACCTGCACAAGTGTGGCGCCCGAACTGCCCGTGAGCTCAATGTGCGAGTTGTTTGGGTTGGTTGCTTGGATTCCAGTGCCAGCAAGCTGAGCGCGGAACACAACATTGCCGTTTGGCGCGATCAGTGGATTATTGAAACTGTTTGGTACGAACACCGCATCTGCGGGGACGCCAGGAATGTTCAAGTTGGCAGGTGGATATGAGCCACCAACGAGGCCAGCGGTGACAATGTTGGTCCAGGTGCCGTCAGCGAAGGCCGATGTCGTTGCGGTCAGCGCAACGATGAGTGATGTGAGCGAGCGAGTGCGAAGCATGAGTCAAGCCTTTCGAGAGGTGTTGGGTACCAACGATGTCGGGACGAACTAGCCCTCACGCACAAACGTCAGGGTCCACACATACAAGAACGTAATCCAATACTCGAACCGATCAACCTTTCCCTAAAGAAACTGTAAGAGTTTATTTGAAATTCATATTATCGGAAGTTTGTGACGGGTGTCGCCAGCCCCAGGTGGTCGACATCCGTCACGATTGACTACGAAAAACGCCTGAAATTACTGCCCAAGCGCGCGCAATACCACCGTGGCGTATGCGCCGCGGGGTAGCGAGAAGCGGACCGATACGGCTCGGGAGCCTCGCTCGGTGGAGTCGTCCACATCGGGTTCCACTACCAGCCCGGCGGCGCGGGCGAGGAGTGGCCGCAGCGCGTGACCGAAGCGGAGGGCGGCGATCCCTGGGACCACCAGCGCGGCGGTTGTGAGCCCTTCGGCCGTGATTGCTTCTTGCCATGCATCGCCCCACGGGGCGGCGAATTCGGTTTCAGGGCTCAGCATGGGTGCTTCGCAGGTCAACCAGTTGGCGGGGAATTCAGCGGGGCGCGGGAAGAGCAGCGGACCGAAATCATCGGCCGCCTCAATGGTGCGCCACTCCTGCGCGGGCAAAGCGCGCACCATGCGGCGGGCGCCCTCGTTCCATAGATAGCTTTGATACGCCTCGATGCACATGCCGCGCAAGAACGGGCGCAGCGCCATGAATGCGGCATCGGGTTCGGAGCCGGTGGCGAGACGTTCGAATGGTCGGCGGTCTGGGCACTCGGGTAGCTCTGCGGCGAGGCGCTTCCAATTGCCCCAGTGCGCGGCGCAGAGGCGCGTGAACGATCGTTGCATGCCGGAGTCTTTGCGCGCGGGGGTTCCGATTGCGAGGCGTAATGCGCCGAGAGGATTGCCCGCGATGAGTGGACGAGCAGCAAATCCCTTGCCGTGCCGCGCTGAACCGAATCGTTGGTCGCCGAAATAGTTGACGAAGAGGAGCGCGCCGTTTGCGTCGGCCAAATCATCGGCGCGCGAGCGCATGAGTTCCACTTCAAACTTGACGAGGCCGCGCACCACAATCTCAAAGGTGTTGGAAGCGATGCATGATGCGTCGAGTGGACGCGAGGACCAACCGATGGTGCGGGCGCGCCAGCCCTCCCCTTCCACGCCGCGCGCGAGTGAACGCACCGCGCCGAGCGGAGGATGATCAAGCGAAATGTGCTG
>CANJHD010000106.1 GCA_947474065.1 Planctomycetaceae bacterium | reverse complement strand
CTGTTGCGGCGCGACTTGCTGCGCTGCGCACCAGCACCGGCAAGAAGCCAAACATCGTGTGGATGGTCGTTGATGACATGGGCTATGGAGATCCAGGATGTTTCGGCGGCGGTGCGGCTATTGGCGCAGCTACGCCCAACATGGATGCACTCGCGCAAAGCGGTTTGAAACTCACCTCGTGCTATTCACAGTCGACGTGCACACCGACGCGCTCCGCCATCCTGACCGGACGACTTCCGGTGCGCACCGGACTCACGCGCCCGATTCTTGTTGGCGACAAGCTCACCAAGAATCCCTGGGCGGACGAGTTGTCGCTGCCCGCGATTCTTGGAACTGTTGGCTACAAGACCGTGCTTTCCGGCAAGTGGCACGTCGGCGAAACCGAAGGCATGCGTCCGCAGGATGTTGGATTCGATGAGTTCTACGGCTTCTATCCAGCGCAGAAAGAACTTTCACAGGGCGTGGACAAGCGGCGCTATCCGGATTTAGTACTCAACCCCGAGCGCTTGGAAATGCTGCACAAGACTGGCGCGAGCGAAGGATTGATGCACGGTTTCAAGGGCGGCGCTACCACGGAAGTGATGCACATTGACTGCATCGAGAATGTTGCCGAAGGCGATCGCATGCTCAAGGAGTTCACGGTTGCCAAGATTGCTGAACTTGCCAAGAGCGGCCAGCCGTTCTTTCTTGAACATGCATTCGCGAAGGTGCACGCAGACAACTTTGCGTCCAAGGCCTTTGAAGGCAAGAGCGCAAGTAAGTACCCCTACAAGGATGCGGTGGTCGAAGTTGACGCGTACGTCGGCGAGATCGTTGCGGCACTTGATAAGGCGGGAGTCCTAGAGAACACCTTTATCTTCCTGACATCTGACAATGGTCCCCAACTCGACTCCTGGCCAGACACCGGTTACACCCCATTTCGTGGCGGCAAAGCAACCACGTGGGAAGGCGGCGTGCGCGTGCCTGGCATCGCATCATGGAAGGGCATGATCACGCCCGGTCGCCAGAGCGATGACCTGTTCGACTTGATGGACTTGTTCAATACATCCCTTGCCCTTGCTGGTGCAACCGACCGAATCCCAACTGATCGGTACATCGACGGGATTGATCAGACTTCGTTTCTACTTGCCGACGCTGGCCTCTCGCACCGAGAAAAGGTCTACATGTGGAACGAGGGGACACTCATGGCCATGCGCATGTATGAGTACAAAATGCATTTGCACGTCACTGAGGCGGAATCGCAATGGCTCGCCATTGACATGGCCACCGAACGCCAGGTTGGAATCTCGCCATGGCTCTTCAATCTATATATCGACCCCAAGGAGGAGTGCGCGGTGGGGCATCGGATGAACGCTTGGCTGGCATCAATGGGCGCTGAAATGAAAGCGCACGGCGCTACTTTCAGGAAATATCCGCCCAAGGACATTGGGCTTGGCAAGTAATTCACCCGACCGCGAACGGCAAGACAACGGCGGCGATTCTTCGTACATTTATGTCATGCGCACGACTCTTACTATTGCCATCTTCAGCCTCTCGCTCCTTGGCGCCTGCACCACCACGCACTTTGTGCTGCCTTCCGAGCAGGAGCAGTTGCAGGTGGAAACTGCCGCACAGAAGCAGGCGCCGATTGCTGAGAAACTTCCGCTTGATGCTGATTCCATCTATCCCGCACTTGAGCGATTCCTTGTGGAGCATCCTGAGGTCTATGGCTGGACGTTCGCCATTGACCCGGCATATGCAGGCAAGCCATTAGCGCCGTACGTCTATCGTCAGGGGAGCAAACTCATCCGCGTTGACCTTGCGAAGGCCACGCGCACTTCATTGCGTAGAGCCGGAATGCTGACGAACAATGAGAAACTTGTTCGGCGCGATCGCTCTGCTGATGATTACAACTATCCAACCCAAGCGTGGTTCATTGATCCAGTAACGCAACGCAAGGCCATGTGGTCGGATGCATACTTCGATGCGGGCGGCGGCGAAGCGCAGATGGTCACCTACTCGGTACCAGTTGAGAAGGACGGTCGAATCATTGGCGTTCTCGCGGCGGATTGCGAACTCCATCCCGCGATGAAAAAGGACAAGGCGCAATGATTGCACGGACGGCCCGCGATTGAAGGTGGGTCGGCGAGCAAGCGCCACGCCTGCGAAGGTCGATCAGAAAGCAGCGCGTCGCCTACTGATTGCGGGATGCGGTCTTGATCGCCCCCCTACGCAAGCAAGCCGCGCCTCTGTTCTGCGCGTCATTCGACAACTGGGATTCATCCAAGTCGACAGCATTCGTTCGGTTGAACGCGCTCATCATCTGATTCTGCACGCCAGACTCGATGGCTATGTTCCAGCGATGCTCGGGCACCACACCGAGGTGACGCGTACGGCCTTTGAGCATTGGACGCATGACGCAAGCATCATTCGCCGCGACTGGATGCCGTGGTGGACGCATCGCTTTGAAGGAAGCCAGGCGCGCATGCTTCGCGACGCATGGATGCGCGAGCGACTTGGCAGAAACTGGCGTGCCACACTTGCTTCTGTCATGTCAACCATCACGGAACGCGGTCCACTTGCAACGCGAGACTTTCCACGACCACCACGCGCGGGCGAGGGCTGGTGGGATTGGTCACCTCATAAATCCGCGCTCGAATTTCTGTGGCGCGCGGGGGAACTGGCGATTCATTCGCGCAATGGATTTGAGAAGGTCTACGACCTTGCCGAACGCGTTCACGGCGTACGACCGCCAACTCCAGCGCGCGCAGAGTTGGTGGAATGGGCATGCAGCGAAGCACTTACTCGGCTTGGCGCCGCCACCGCGCGCGAACTATCACAGTTCATGAATGCAGTCACTGTGACCGAGGCGAATGCCTGGTGCAAGGAACAGTCCGCTGCACGCCGTGTGGTGCCTGTACATCTTCAACGCGGCACGCGCACAGATGTCGCCGGGTACGCGCGGCGCAACTGGAAGGCCGCCGCGGCGCGAGTGTCTCTCGACAAGACGCCGCGGCTCCTTGCGCCCTTCGATCCCTTAGTGCGTGACCGCGCGAGGCTCATGGATTTATTCAACTTCGACTACCGCTTCGAAGCGTTCGTCCCGAAGGCAAAGCGTGTGTACGGCTACTACACCATGCCGGTCCTGGTGGGCGATACCTTCATTGGCCGCGTTGACCTCGCGAGCGATCGCGCCGCGGGCGTCCTCCGCATTGACCGGATGTGGACCGAAAGCGGCGTTCCCAGCCGACGCGCTCGCGAGCAGACGAAATCGGCGTGCGCACGCCTTGCCAACCAACTGAACCTCGCCCTGAAGTGACCGGCCTCGCACTGAAGTAGCCGCGGCGCGCAGCGAATCAGCTTTGGTTGGCTCGACTATCATTCCGCCCCATGTCAACAGCAACCATCAAGACCGCCAAGGGCGATATGACCGTCGAATTCTTCGACACTGACGCCCCACTCACCGTCGCAAACTTCTGCAAGCTCGCCAAGAGCGGCTTCTATGACGGACTCACCTTCCACCGCGTGCTCCCGAACTTCGTGATTCAGGGTGGATGCCCCAAAGGCACCGGCACCGGCGGCCCAGGCTGGACCATCAAGTGCGAAACCTCGGGCGGCAACCAGCGCCACGACCGCGGCGTCCTCTCCATGGCCCACGCGGGCAAGGACACCGGCGGCTCGCAGTTCTTCGTGTGTCACAGCCGCGAAGGCACCGCGCACCTTGACCGTGCGCACACCTGCTTTGGCAAGGTGACCAAGGGCGTTGAGGTAGTGGACAAGATCAAGGCTGGCGACAAGATCGTTTCGATCGAAGTGCAGGACTAAAGTCCGGCGCACCGCGATCGCAGCTTGAAATGCAAATAGAACGCGGGGATCGGCTTGCTGCCGATCCCCGCGTTATTTTTTTCGCTCTAACGAATCTACTCAGCCCTTCGTTGCTGATTTGGCCTGCAACGCTGGCGATGGATCCGTGTGGTGATGGACCAACTTCCACTCACCCTTTTCGAGCCGGAAGACGTTCGTGGCGCGGAAGCGAAGATTCACAGGCTTACCATCGATGACTTGATTGCTTCCCACTTCCATGCAGGTGGTGAAGCCCATGTCCTCACCCACAGTGACTGTGAGGTCTTCACAGACGATCGTGCCGCCCATCTTCATGGCGGCTTCCTTCTTGAACTCCGCCTCAACAGCCTTCCAACCAACGATCCGGTCAGCCGTAGGACCGAAATCCGTGACATCTGGCTTCTGCGACCACACATTGTCGATCATGTCTGCATTGCCAGCGAGCACCAAGTTGATGGCTAGGTACAGCTGACTGTTTGCAGCGCGCAGGGCTTGTTCCGGAGTGGTCTTCTCCGAGGTCTTGTCCTTATCGCCAGAGGTGGCAAGCTTGTGAGCCATGCGTGCGGCGCATCCGGCAAGGAGCGAGCCCACAAGAATGGAAGATGCGAAAAGAGCGATCGAGCGGGTTGATGATTTCATAGGGGGGCGATGCTACGCCAACGGGAGAACGCTGCCGTTCGTCGAACGGCTGCCGCCCAAAACGACAGCGCCCTGGCCAGAAGCCAGGGCGCTGTGAAATTACATCCAAAGGTCAATCGAGCAATTGCTCGACTGATGTCAGACTGGGCAGTTGCCCCAAGCGGCGAGCAGGATGCCCAGATCGGCGCCGTTCACAACGCCGTCGTTGTTCAGGTCACCCGTGCACGGGCTGCCGGAGCAGGTGCCCCAAGCGGCGAGCAGGATGCCCAGGTCGGCGCCGTTCACCACGCCGTCGTGGTTGAGGTCAGCGACGCACACCGGTGCTGATGGGTTGCCAACGGTGCCATCACTATTGATGCGTGCAGCGAAGATGTCACTGGCTCCGCCAGCGTTCGCCTGCCATGCCAAGATGCTGCCAGTGGCGCACGGACTGGCTGAGAAGCGATACTTCTGGGTGGCGTCCGATGCGAAGCTTGACTTCCATGCAACGGTGCCGTCCGTGTTCATGCGGGCGGCCATGCCGTTGCCGACCATCGCGGACGCGTAGTTCACGTAGGAGACGCCCACGCCGGTACCGAGCTTCATGGCTGCACCAGGAATACGGTCGTAGACCACGCTTGCTGACGATGGTGAGTAGTCCTCAACCATCACGCCGTTGGCGGCGTCCCATTGGGCAACACCGGCCGAATCGAAGCACTGAGCGCCGATGCCGTACCAGACGATGCCGGCGATCGCGCCCGAATAAGCCTTGTAGTAGACATACAAGCGACTGTCAGCACCAAGGACGACGACCGGATTGGTGCGGCTCGCAGTAACTGTGGTGCCACCGAAGGTTCCTGTTGTGGAAGTAGCCACCAACACGCCGTCAACGCCGAATGTCATGGCGCCAGTACTGCCATCAACATGCTGAACGCGGCAGTTGAGCGGGTTGGTCGTGTACCAAGGAAGGTAACCGCCGCCCGCGCCATCGGAGATGAAATCTGGGAAGTTGCCAGTCTGGATATTGAACTGGCTCGCTGCTGCAAGACCCGCGGCGTTACCCCACGCATAAGTACCGTCGGCGTTGATCTTGCGGACGCGCAGGATCTTGCTGCTGTAGGTGGTGGTGTAGCGCACCGTCGAGACGAGCACCGCGCCGTCCGTGGATGGCTGCATACCAGCGGTCATTTGCTTCGCGCCCACTTCGTTGATGTAGATGGTTGAGACCACGGCGCCAGTCGTTGGATTGACGCGGGTGACCGAACTATCGAAGCCAACTCCGTGAGCAGCCCACACGAAACCATCGGAAGCCACCACGCATCGGCCGTTGCCGAGGTTGGCATAGTTGTCGTCGGCGGCGGTGT
>CANJHD010000105.1 GCA_947474065.1 Planctomycetaceae bacterium | reverse complement strand
CGGCACACGCCACGCGCGCGGCGGTGAAGATGGCGCCGTGGGCTGCGCGACGCGCCAGTGAAATAGTGGTGGGCGCGTGAGTGTGCCCCGTCCATTACTGCACGCGCCGGGAGTAGCAACGCCAGGGTTTGTGCGCGCGCAAACCGACATTGCAGCAGAACAAGCGGAGCGTCTGGGGCTTTCGTCTACTGCGCAGCAGTTCTTGGCGCGCGTGGTTGCTGGAAGCGGCATCGAACATCGTGCTGCGGTGTTGCCGCTGGCTGATGTCTTACATATGAGTACCGCTGAGCGCATGCATGCGTTCCATCTGCACGCGCCGCCGCTGGCTGAACGCGCCGCGCGACAAGCGTTAGTAAACGCGGGCATCAGCGCGCAAGACATCACCGACCTGATCATTGTGACCTGCACTGGATTTCGCTCGCCGGGCGTTGGCTTGGCGATCGCTGCATCGATGGGCATGCGCGATTCCGTGCGCCACATGCAAGTGGGATTCATGGGCTGCTTCGGCGGCGTCACTGGAATGCGCGCCGCGGCTGGCCTTGCGTGCGCCGATCCTGAGGCGCGCGTTCTCTTAGTGTGCGTCGAACTGTGTTCGCTGCACTTTCGACCCGATGCTGATCCGCAGAACTTGGTGGCGATCACACTCTTTGCTGATGGCGCGGCGGCGGCGGTGATTTCTTGCGCGCAGTTGCCGGGCCCGGCGATGGCGGCGATCGGCGCCGGGCGCAGTCGTGTGATTCCTGGAACGGAAGATCACATGACGTGGACCGTCACTGACAGCGGCTTTGCAATGACCTTAGCGCGCGAGGTTCCAGACGCGGTGGAGCACGCCATGCGCGCATTCGCGGGGCCAGGCGCGCGAGTCATCTTGCATCCGGGCGGCGCGGGCATCATTGATGCATGCGTGCGTGCGGGAGTAGTGCGCACGGGCGAGCCGAGCGCCGACGTACCGCGCGCTGTATTGCGCGAGCACGGGAACATGTCGAGCGGCACGGTGCTCTTTGTGCTCGAGCGGATGTGCCGAAACACGCACGGGGCTTGCACCACGAACGGCTCATCGATCCCGCTGCCAGCGCTGGTGGCGGCGTTCGGGCCGGGGCTGACGGTGGACGCGGTGGAACTTGGGCCGGCATGATTGCGCCTTCGCCTTGCTGGTGGCTGTCGCCGGTATTCGAAGCCGCAAGCGCTGTTCCTGAGGAATGCTCAGCGCCAGTGCATGATGGTGATGTAACCGATGGTCTCGCTCGCATCTGCTGCGCGAAGTCCCGGCGTCTGTGCAAGACCCTCCAGTTCGGCCGTTGGGCCGAGAACGGAGATGGACTGTGGCACAGCGCTGGACTTCGCGGCTAGCACTCGAGCACCAACCGCCGACCATGGGATCTTGCGTGATTGCTCGGAGGCGATATCAAGTTCGTTGTCAAATTCGCCCGGCGATCCGGCGATCAGGAAGTCGCGACGTCCAGTGACCCATGCGAGCGCATGTGCTGGACCGGCACTCGTCACTACCACGTCCGCCGATCGCAGTTCTTCAGCGTGGCGCTGCAAGAGCGGCCACGGATGCTTGACGGCGGAGAGCGCCGCTTCGGGATACAGGAATTGGATGGCAAGCAATACGGGCACTGGTGCAAGTGCCGTGCGCAGGAGCCACGCGCGTGGATTTGGAGCCTTCCAACTCCACACATCCAATTGCGCCCAAAGTAAGAGCGCAGCGCCCATGTAAGCGAAGCGGAGCGACTCGCCGGACTCCCAGAGCACTGGAATGCCGAATCGACGGCCCCCCGCGATCGCGATGACGAATGACGCGACGGCAGCAATGCGGACAATCGCGCGCGCAAAGAGTGCGAATCGGTCAAGCGAAATGCGCTCCGATGCACGGGCACGAAGTAGTCCGATGGAAACCAGCACCGCAACTGGAGCAAAGAGGGGCAGCACATAGGTCGGCAGTTTGCCGCTACTGAAAGAGAGCAGCGTGATCGGCGCGACTACCCATGCGACCATAAACCGCAGGCCAGTGCGCCATTCGGTGGCATCGCGCAGACCTTTCCATGCATTCGGCCAAGCAAGCGTCCAAAGCATGGCGCCAATGGGGAACACCACTAGGAATTGCCACCACGGCTCGGGATGCTGATTGGCATCCGGGCTCGCCACGCGCCGGAAGTGTTCGACCACGATGAAGTATTCCCAGAAGCCGGGCTCAGCACGATGGATCATCCAGGCGAACGGCGCGATGGTGATTGCAGCGGCACCGAGCGGGATCCACGGCATGGTGAGCATGTCTTTCCAGCGCCGCTCCCATGTCAGGAACAGCAGCGCGGACACGCCGGGAATTGCAAAGGCGAGCAAACCTTTGGTGAGGAAGGCAAAACCAGCAGCGACGCCGGCAAGCGCCAGCCACCCAGCGCGCACGCGGCCGATTGATGTGCATGCGCAGTAGAGCGCCCCCATAGAGAGCGCCACGAACGCAGCGAACGGCGGATCGAGCAGCGCGACGGTTCCAATGACGAGCGGCGCAAGCGTGGTCGCCTGCACCATGAATGCCAGCGGACCGTCTTCGCGGCGGCCGGTGATGCGCACCGCCATCCATGCGGCGACCAGTGCAACGACCAGCGTGGCGATGGCGCTCGGCAGACGGATCGCGAATGCGTTCTGCCCAAAGACGGTCATGCTTGCGGCAGTGAACCAATATCCCAGCGGCGGCTTTTCGTAATAGACGAAGCCCGCCATGCGCAGCGCAAGCCAGTTGCCCGTATCAACCATCTCCGCCGGAATGATTCCGTAGCGTGGTTCGTCCGGGACGATCAATGGACGAACGGTTAATCCCGCGACGCCCAGCGCCAGGAACAAGAGTATGCAGATGATCCAATGGCGACGTGCATCCATGCGCCGCGAATGCTAGCCGCCGACGCAGAGCCAGCCTTCGCGTCCGGGGAGGGTTCCGCGCGCAACGCGGCCTTCGTGCGGCGTTGGCTGGCGGGCGAGCCAGTCGCCGAGCGGCTCGAACTGGTGCCCTGCCGCGAGAGCGCGGTCGAGGAACTGCTCGAAGAGTGCGGCTTTGGCTCCGCCCTCGCTCTCCGCGTGGATGGTGAGGACGTGCGGCGCACCGTCGGCAAGGCGGGCGAGCAACAGGTCGTTCCAGCGCTCGTCCGCACCTGTGCCGCGGCCAACGCCTTCGTCATAGGTGGGCAGGTCCACGGGAATCTGCGGCTGCGCAAGCGTGCGCCCAAGGCGCGCACTGTGCGGCACGAACGGCACTGCCGGCCCGCGCGCATCGCTTCGCCACGTGAACGCTTGCGATGATGGCAGCGCCAGAATGCGATCGTCGCAGCGCCAGCCGGGCGCGGCACATGCGTGCGGGGCGCGACCGTAGACCGTGGTGAATGCGGCGATGGCGCGGGCGAGTTCGGCGTCGAGAGCATCGTCTGGAAGTGACTCTGCCCCCACCTGCCACCGGTGGTGATCCCAGGCGTGGAGTGCAACCTCGTGCCCAGCGCGATCGGGAAGGCGGAGCGTGTCGGCAAGGTGTTCTGAAATCACAGTGCCCGGCCAAAGCGTGCCGCGAAAGGCGATGTCCCAACCGTAGAGGTTGGGCGCGCCGGAGCGCAACATCTTCAGTGCAAACGACGGCTTCAACATGCGGCGCACGTGGCGACCCATGTTGTCCGGCCCAAGCGTCACAAACCACGTGGCGCGAACACCGCGGCGCTGCAGCGCGGTCAAGAGCCGCGGCAACCCATCACGGGTGCCGCGGAATGTGTCCACGTCGATGCGCAGCGCGACGGTCACGCCGAGTCGGCCGGGGTGCGCGTGCGCGGAGCGCGTGGCGTGGCGTTGGCCGCATCCACTACGAATCCGTTCTCGCGCGCGTGTTGCTGGAGGAACCAGTCGACGGTGCGCTCAACGCTCTCGCGAGTGCTGATGGCAGGCGTCCAATCAATGGAACGCTGCGCATTGCGAATACTTGGACGGCGGTGCTGCACGTCTTCGTAACCGGCGCCGTAGTAGCGCGCGCTTTCGATCTCTTGGTAGCCAGCAAACGGCGGGTAGAACGCTCGCAGCGGATTGCTATCGAATGCTGCAACGATCATCTCCGCCAGCTCCTTGATGCTGGCTTCGTTGTCGGGGTTACCGATATTGAAGATGCCACCATCACAGTTGCCGCTCTTGTTGGCAACCACGCGGTACAGGGCTTCGATGCCTTCGTCGACATCCGTGAAGCAGCGACGCTGCTTGCCGCCGTCAACAAGCAGGATGGGCGTGCCTTCCACCAAGTTGAGGATCAGCTGCGTGATGGCACGCGAACTGCCAACGCGCGCGGAGTCCAGCGAATCCAGGCGCGGTCCGATCCAATTGAAGGGGCGGAACAGGCTGAAGCGAAGCCCGCGCTGCGCTCCGTATGCCCAGATGACGCGGTCGAGCAGTTGCTTGCTGGTGGAATAGATCCAGCGCTGACGGTGAATCGGGCCAGTGATGCACGGGCTTGAATCTTCGTCAAAGCGCTCGTCGGTGCACATTCCGTACACCTCGGAGGTGCTTGGGAAGATCAGGCGCTTGCCGTACTTGACGCAGTCGCGCACCACGCGCAGGTTCTCTTCAAAGTCCAGTTCGAAGACGCGCAGCGGGTTGCGGACGTATTCGATCGGTGTAGCGATGGCTACCAAGGGCAGCACCACATCGCACTTGCGGACGTGGAATTCCACCCATTCGCGATTGATGGAAATGTCGCCTTCAACAAAGTGGAAGCGCGGATGCTCGGTGAGCGATCCAAGGTTCTCCTTGTTGAGATCCATGCCGTAGACCTCAAAGCTGTCGTCCTGCAGGAGACGCTCGGAAAGATGGCTGCCGATGAAACCATTGACGCCCAAGATCAAGACCTTGGTGGTCTTCTTCTTGCTTGACTTGATGGGCGAACCAAGGCGAATCTTCGGCAGAAGGTTGAGTTCCTTGGCTAACTGTGTGCCGTTGGACCAGACGCCGTCGATGGACTGACCTTCAAGAATTTCCACTGCGCCGGTGCCGCAGGCGATCACCAGCGGTTCTGAGGAAAGCACTTCGCCAGGCTTGCCTGTTCCCTGCACGAGACGCGTGCGCCACACCATCACCTTGCGTGCGCCCGCGTGTGTGAATGCGCCGGGCCATGGCGATGCAACCGCGCGCACCAAGTTGTGTACTTGCGCTGCGGTGAGGTTCCAATCGATCTGTCCGTCGTCCGGACCGCGACGACCCATGACGGTGGCCTTTGATTCATCTTGCGCAGCGCGCGGTGCCTTACCCTGCTTGACCAGCGGAAGCACTTCGTCCAAAAGTGCAGCCGATGCGGTGGCCATGCGCTGCGTCAGCGTCCATGCGTTGTCCTCCGCAAGGATCTCCACGCGCTTCTGACCAATGATGTCGCCCGCATCGGCCTTGTCGACCATGTGGTGCACGGTGACGCCGGTTTCCGTCTCCCCGTTCACAAGCACCCAATTGATTGGGCAGCGACCGCGGTACTTGGGCAGCATGCCTGAATGCAGATTGATGCAGCCGGCTGGGAACAGTTCGCGCACCTTGGCGCCAACCATGTTGCGGTAATGGAAGGAGAGCAGAAGCTCTGGCTTCATATCGCGAATGCGTTCGAGCCAGATGGGGTGATCAAGGCGATCGGGCGCAAACACGGGGATGCCGTGCTCGGCAGCGATCCGCGCCACTGATGCAAACCAAGTGCCTTCCGAAGGTGTGTCGCGGTGCGTGAACACAGCAACCACGTTGAGGCCATTCTTGATCGCTGCCTTCAGACTGGCTGCGCCGATTTCGTGATAAGCAAGGACGACGGT
>CANJHD010000104.1 GCA_947474065.1 Planctomycetaceae bacterium | reverse complement strand
GCCTTTCTCATGCTGTTTCTTGGCGAATACGAGCACACGCTGGACCAAAAGCAACGACTGGCGATTCCGTCAGAGTTGCGAGAGGTGCTCGACACCAAGCAGCATGGAGAGGCCTTCATCGTGGCGCCTGGCGCGAATGGTCAGCTTTGGCTTTGGCCAGAAAAGACGTTCGCCCAGCTCTCGCACTCGCTTGGAGGTTCGCTGATCGGCGACCCGTCCATGCAGGACTTTGAACGGCTCGTGTTCTCGCAGGCGGCTCGTGTGCCGCTCGACAGCGCGGGACGGATTCGGATACCCGATCGGTTGTTGCAGAAGTTTGGGCTTGCTGGCTCCATCATGATTCTCGGCGTTCGAGATCACTTGGAACTGACGGAGCCCGAGGCATGGAAGCGCGAACAAGAGCGCCTTCAACCGGATTCGGCGGATATTTGGAGGCGCGCGCGGCAGACACTCGCCGCATCGCAGCGCCCGACGGTTTGACCCCGCGGCTGGCGGAACCAGCCGACAAGTGAACAAAAGCGTTGGTGCGTGGGAGGAACGCGCACGAATGCATTGGACGCAAGTAGCCAAGGATCGGCAACTTGTGTGCCAGAGACGCGCGCTTCGGCGCCTTGCTCCGCGATGCCAAGGATGGCAACGCACCGGATCAAGGTCTTCAAGACGCGTCTGGATGGTTGGCCGAACCAAGGACGGTTCGGCAGTTTGGAAGCTTCGCGCAGCCATGGTTGGCTGTTCGGGGCACGCCCGCTGGTGGGGTGAGGGCCCATGTGGCCCGAGTTTCCGTCGTTGCCCCCGCGTCGGCCCCCGCCGGCGCGGGGGCATTTTCTTTGCCATATTTGCATAGATAGTGCCTTCTGGCTCACCAGAGGCCGATGTTATTTCGCAGAGCCGCTTCAGCGCGAAACAGGAGCTCAGGCGCGAACTTTCTATATGCATCCAAATTTCAACAAGGGTGGTAGGGGAATCCGATTGACTGAACTACGCTTGTATTGCGCGCGGCACGATGCCGCTGTTTGCCACGAATGCCACAAGGAACGGTCGCGAGACCGAGTGGAAGGCAAACGCTCGCCTTGGTCGGCGAGGCGCATGCAGGAGGCAATCCCACCATGCTTGTGATCACCCGTCGAGAGGGAGAAGAAGTAGTAATCGGAAACCCCGCTGCACCGTTGGGCATCGTTCGTATTGCGATGATCAAGGGCGACAGGGTTCGGATTGCTTTCGAGTTCCCGCGCGAAATTGATGTTCACCGCCGAGAGGTGGCCGACCAGATTCTCAAAGATGAAGAATCGGGCGGCGGCATCGCTGGTCAGATTCGTCCTGGCGAGTCCGGCTAACGCCAAGGATCTAATTTTTCGGGCTCAGGGGACCGAGATCACGGACTCTACTTCCGGGACAATTGACCGAAGGTTCTTTTCGATTCCCCCGTGCAGCGTCATGCCGCTTGAGGGGCAGCGCACACATGCGCCCTTGAAACGCACCTGAACTTCGCCTTCGGGGGTGACGTCCACCAGTTCCACGTCGCCATCGTCTTCCTGAATTCCCGGGCGGAGTTCCTCAATGACGGCCGCGACGCGCAAACGCACATCGAGAAGGGTCCTGGGGTCAATGGGAATTGCACGAGCCACAGGCGAATCGTAGCGGCTCGTACTGCTCTTACACTGCCGCCATGCATGGAACGCACGGAATGCGCCTCGCGCTTGCTGCCACACTCACTGTCGCTACTTCGGCCGCAGCTTTGCTTGCCGGCGGGTGCAATAGCCGACGGCCAGATGATCCGATTGCTGCGCTTTCGAGTTCTCCGAGCCCCGAGGAGCAACTTGGCGCCATCGAGATGCTCAGGGAGCAGGTGCCACTTTCGGAAGACGCCAAGCGTGCGCTTCGCCGGACGACATTTGCTCAGGGCTTCAACCTTGCCAATCGCCAAGCCGCGTTCGATCTGATGGTGAAGGAAGATCGCAAAGGTTTGCGCGAGGTTCTTGAGACGAACATCGTTCGCATGGAGTCGTTCGAATACCGGCGCTGGATCATGGAGCAGATCGCCATCCGTGGCATGAAGGACTACACCACGGTGCTGGTGAACTCATGGGCAGGTGGCGTGCCCGCATGGGGAAACGACGAACGCAAGCGTCCAGAGTACGAAGCGATGGCAGCGCTGTATGGATCAGATAAGGTGGGCGATGCGCTGTTTGCAGTGATGATGGAAGCAAGCCCGGTGCGCCAGTCGGCACTGCGCGCGCGTACGTGGGAACTGCTGATGCGCATTGGTGAGCATGAACGTCTCAAGGAATTGGTTTCCTCAAGCGCTGTTCGCCCTGATGACGTCATGTTGAAGGACATCAAGCAGCTTGTTGATGATTTGGGAATTCTCCCGGAGACTCGCGAAGAATTGATTTGGCTTGGGAAACTCCGTCAGTCAGCGTCGCCCGCGTATTGGAAGATGGCGGGCGAGGCGCTGCGTGCAGTGCCGGCTGAACAGAAGACGAAGTTTGAGTTGCGCGGTATTCCGGTTGCGTTGGCGGCAAATCGCTACGCGCCCGAACTTCTTGGCAAGACGAAGGAGCAACTGTATGACGACCTCATGGGACGGTTGTCACTGCGGAGTGCTGGCAAATACGGCGCAGATTTCAAGGGTTGGGACACAGGCAACAATCGCAGTGAGAGCCTTGGAACGCAGCGTGATGAGGTGAACTGGATTGATCTTGTGGCGTCGAATCTTGCGCTCAGCATGCTTGATGATCCGAAGGTAACTGCGCACATATTCGATATTGCAGATCGCGATCATCAGGACCAACGCACCGAGTACGGTGGAGTGGTGCGCATCAATGATGCTGGGCAGTGGGAAGTGGTTGAGGTGCGCCCGCGCGTCACTGGTAGCGACATTCGATTTGAGGCGCCGCAGGAATTGTTTGATCAGGGATACACATCGCTGTTCCATTTCCATATGCATGCGCAGGACTTTGAGAATGGAACCTACGCTGGTCCGCACATGGGTGACTTTGGATACGCAAATTCCACGCGTGCAAATTGCCTCGTCTTTACCTTCATTCGCCGCGACACAATCGATGTGGATTACTACCGACATGGTCCATTAGTCATTGATCTTGGCACGGTGAAGCGACCATGATGGGAGGAGAGCGATGAAGTCAACACGTGAACGGCCAAGTGGGCAGACGATTTGCTTTGCAAAGATGCATGGGCTAGGGAATGACTATGTGTATATCGATGGATCTCAGCATCCTGTGGGCGATCCGCCCGCGCTTGCTCGTTGGGTGAGCGATCGACATGTCGGTATCGGTAGTGATGGTCTCATCATGGTTGATCCGGTGACGCCTGGCGTTGCTGCTGATGTGCGTATGCGCATGTTCAACGCAGATGGAAGCGAAGGCATGATGTGCGGCAACGGAATTCGTTGCGTGGCGAAATTTGCGGTTGATCGTGGGCTTTGCGATCGGCAGCCGTTGCGCGTGGAAACGCGGCGCGGCGTGCTTGATGTGCATTGGCGACGCCGTGGGCGTGAAGGAACCGTGACTGAAGCCACTGTTTCCATGGGCGCGCCGATATTGGCGGCAGCACGGATTCCGGCTTCTATTCCCGGTGTTGCGCTGTCGGCGGCAGTGGTCGACTTTGCGCTCCCGGAAGATTTCTGGACGAACGCGGGAGGCCCGGGTGGATGGCAAGAGGCGTGTGGACTCGATCCGCGCATGACGCTGGTGTCCATGGGTAATCCGCATGCGGTGCTGTGGTGCGCAGATGTTGCGCGCGTGCCGCTCGAACAGGTTGGGCCGTTCATGGAACGACACGCGTGGTTCCCGGAGCGGATCAATGTTCACTTTGTGCAGGTGCTGCATGCAACAGGTGCGGGCGAGGTGCGCATGCGAACGTGGGAGCGCGGCAGCGGTGCAACGCAGGCGTGTGGAACCGGCGCGAGTGCGGTCTGCGTTGCTGGCGTCATCACTGGTCGAACGCGCTCGCCGGTGGTAGCGCATCTGCCGGGAGGAGATCTGTTACTTGAGTGGGACGGCGGTGAGAGCAGCGTTTCTATGACCGGTCCGGCGGTCGAGGTGTTTGAAGGAACCCTCGACTTGGCAGCACAACCAGCGGAGCATGCCCCATGACCATGAACGACCTCGAGCGTGACGTATGCAGCCGGATTGCAGCATGGCGGCAGCGAATGGTCGACGAATTAACTGCGTGGGTCGCCATTCCAACGGGGCGCGGTCATGCGTCTGGCTTGCATGGTCAGCGCGCGGCGCTTGCGCATCGATTGCGACAATTGGGCGCAGTCACGCGCGATATCACTTGCGAGCGGCGGCCGGATTGGATCGATCCGCCGTGGGAAAGTACTCATGCAGCCGATGGGGTGGACATTCTTGCAGCAGAACACGCGGGTGCTGGGCCACGCCTGTTACTCAGCGGTCACTTTGACACTGTGCATGATCCGCATGGATCGTTCCGTGAGTTGCGCTCCATTGGCGGTGGGCGAGCTACCGGTCCCGGTGCGGCGGACATGAAGGGCGGGCTGGTGATTGCGCTTGCGGCGCTTGAAGCGATTCGTGACGCTGGACATCCGCTGGCATGGACGTTCGTACTTGTTCCCGATGAAGAGACGGGAAGTTACGGATCGGCAGCTGCGCTGCGATCATTGGCTCCGGGGCACGCGGCGGGGTTTGTGTTTGAGCCAGCGGGCGAGGGCGATTCACTGATCGTTGAGCGCATGGGTGCTGCGCAGTTCCGCATTGATGCATTTGGACGGGCGGTGCATGTCGGCCGCGATTACGCGAAGGGCTGCAGCGCCGTGCGTGCGCTCTGCGAAAGCGTGGGTCGGGCCGAGGCACTGGCTGATCCGGCGGCGGGTCGCATTGTGAACATCGGGCCGCTGCAGGGTGGGGCGGTGACAAACATTGTGCCGGATCATGCTTCCGCTTGGGGGAATATGCGGTTCGCATCGGGTGCTGAGGAAGCGCACATTGCCAGCGGGCTTGACGCGCTGGCGTGCGGGGCCGACGGTGAGGTTCCGCGGGTGCGGGTGCGGCAGATTGCGGGCCGGCCAGCGAAGCCGTTGACGCCAGAAGTGGAGCGATTGGCGCAGCTTGTGCGCGGCGCGAGCGAGGACCTCGGAAGACCGCTGCCGTTTGGGCGAACCGGCGGAGTCTGCGATGGCAACAACTTGCAGGCGGCCGGGCTGCCAACGCTCGACACGCTGGGCGTGCGCGGCGGCAATCTGCACCGCGAGGATGAATGGGTGGATCTGGACGGCATGGTTGACCGTGCGCAACTGGTGGCGCTGTCTTTACTGCGCACAGCGGCCTCGGTCGCATCTACGATGCGCGCATGACTGACGCGATCGCTCCACTTTCAAGCCCACTCGCCGTTGATTCAGAGGTGACCCAGCACATTCAGGCCATCGTCGCGCGCGTGCAGCGTGCGCAACAGGCACTGACGGGAGCGCGTGCCGCTGATCCAGCGCTCAAGGATTCCTTTGCTGCTGCAATGAAGCGGACTGCCGCGGTACGCGGTCGTGGACCCATCATGCCGTATCTGGGAACCGGGCTTGGTAACGGGCCGTTGGTAGAGCTACTTGATGGCAGCGTGAAGTGGGATATGTTGAACGGCATCGGTGTACACATGTTTGGCCACAGCGATCCGCGCATGACTGCTGCCGCATTGCGGGCCGGGCTTTCTGACCTGTGCATGCAAGGCAATCTCACCAGCAATCAGGACAGTGTTGCATTTGCTGAATTCCTTGTTGCGGAAGCGAAGCGCAACAGTCGCATGGAGCACTGCTTTGTCAGTAATTCGGGTTGCATGGTGAATGAGGCTGCGCTCAAGGTGTGCATGCAGAAGACCGGTGGCGCGCCGCGCATTCTTGCGTTCCAAGATTGCTTCATGGGGCGATCGATCACTATGAGTCAAATTGGTGACACCGCGGCGTATCGGCAGGGTTTGCCG
>CANJHD010000103.1 GCA_947474065.1 Planctomycetaceae bacterium | reverse complement strand
TGAAGCGCGACGTTCCAATTTGGAAGACTGCGCTCGACGCAACTCCGACCGCGCCTGTGTGAGTGCGTGGCGTAGACCTGAGAAACTTACGGACCTGTAAAAAAGGCAACGCCCGAGGGGGAGACCCCGCGGGCGTTGCGCAAGAACGGACAGAGAGGGATTCGAACCCACGGAAAGTGCGAGCACCTTCGGCGGTTTAGTAAACCGCTGCCTTAAACCACTCGGCCATCTGTCCAACGGTTCGAATTGTACCTGCCATCACAGCGCCTCAGGGGCACGCTCCCCAGCCGCCTAGGAGCGCTCCGATATCAGCGCCGCTCACTAGGCCATCATGGTCGAGGTCAGCAGTGCAGGCTGCGCAGGTGCCCCATTGGCTCAGGAGTGTGCCAAGGTCAGCGCCGTCAATCGATCGATCGCCGTTGAGGTCGCCGAGGCAAGGGATCTCGCTGCGGTAGCTAATTACCACACGTGCCTCTGAATAGGAGCACTGCGTATTCACGGTCAATGAAGGAGTCAGCGTGAACAGAACGTTTGATCCACTTCCAATTGCTGCATTGAAGGTTGCGGCCGGGATAGAAGTGCGGCGCGAGAACACGCCGCAGTCCGAGCCTGTGAAACCAATCACAGACCCGATCGTTGTAGTGCCGATCTTCAGCACAAGCAATTCATCTGCAGCACTGAGGTCGCCAACGGCAGTGGTATTGATGTCAACCATCGTTCCGGCCGCTGCACGTGGAGCCGAGCCTGCGGTGAATGTTGAAACTTGACCTGTGAGCGGAAATGGCAGGATCGGCGAGACGACATAGTCCCGCTCGACGGACTGCGTCACTGAGCATCGGTAGTTTGCCATGACGATGGCCGTCTCATTCAACGTGCGCGCGTTATCTGCTTCAGGCAGTCCTGTCTGCATTCCCGCAAAGTTAACAAGCGGGCTTGAGAACCGCGGAATGCGAGTCCCTGGCGCGTAGGCCATGACTGTTCGAAACTGCGTGCCACCCGTAGTCGTGAAGCGATTTCCAACTGAGTATGGGAACACGCCGCCCGTGGTGCATCCGCCGCCATCGCCGCTCGCGTGGCAACAACCTTGGTTGTGGCCAACCTCGTGGGTAAAGGTAAGCGCGCCGAGCGCGCAACTCCAGACAGTGACGCTAAAGCCGTAGGCCGATCCGGTAGAAGTTCCAAGGAGATATCCGATGCCGCAGTAACTTGGATTGGTGCCAGTGAGAAGACTGACTACGTCCGCGCCAGTTGCAGTTCGTTCGGCATGGATCGAGTCCAGAATTCCGTCAGTCGAGGAGCGCAACTCGGTCAAGACGGTCGAGGTGGCATCGTTGAAATATGCTTCAGTTGGACCATAGCCGACCGCGCGCATGCGGAGATTGATGTTGCATGCCATGTAAATATGGTTTGAGATGGCCACGGACGCCTCTGCCAGCGCGCGGATGGCAACTTCACCACCCGCCGCGGTCGAAGCTGTTGGCGTCCACTTGACGAGAATGTCGATCGTTCCGCCGTCATCGCAGTTCTCTGCAACCCCACCATCGCTCGGAACAGCATCGGGTACCTCGAAGGCACCACCGCAATCAGGGAATTCCGTTGCCTGTTCAAAGACATTGAATGTCCCATCGCCGAGTGGAAGCGACTGCAGCACTCGACCATCTGTGCCGTGCGACACTAGCACTCGCCCAACGTTTGTCTCAATTTGCATGAGCCATCCACCGGCGTGACCGTCTTTACCTTCAATACGACCCTCCCAAACACCCGGCGTATGAATTGTCTCGATGGCATTGATTGAGCCGTATGCACCAAAGTCAAAGGTCCGGCGATCGCCATCGGCCGCCAGCAGGGTGCTCGCGCATGCGAAGGTAATGCAGCCAAAGACGGGCGCAAATCGTGTGCAAATATTCTTCATATATTTCCCGAGAGGATGCATTTCCCAAAGGGTAGTCGCAATGGCATAAATCGCAAGAGTTCATCTCCCGCTAGTCTGATGAATTACTAGATCCACCAGAGAAACTCGCGCTATATCGTTAATCGCCAGAGGTTACGGAGCCCGCTTCGATGCAGGGTCGCTCGCCAGCAGTTGATCAATAATGGCGCGGATCGATGGCTCATCTGACGGACTCATTCCGGCACGAACCACCTGTCCGCTGCGGTCAAGTATCGCAAGACTCGGAATGCCTACCACTCCAAACTCCTTGTTGAATACATCTTCCTTTGCAACGGCAACGGTCCACGTCATGCCCATTTCTTGCATGAAAATGAGTGTTTCAGCGTGTTCAAGTTCGGTGTTGTCGGCACACTTCACCGGCGCGCGCTTGCGATGTGCCACGCGTCCTTGCAGGCTAGTCACGCCAACGATCGCCACCTTGTCTTCTGGATAACGAGCACGAAGTTCCGCAATCTTCCGGAAACTAGCAACGCACGGCCCGCACCAGGTTGCCCAGAAATCGATGACCACGATCTTGCCCTTCAGATCGCTCACTTGCGTCCATGGGGTGGAGCCATCCGCATTCCGCACCCACTCGCAATGAAGTTCGGGGGCATTGCGCCCAGTCAATTCACCACGCCCCGCGGTGCTTTCAAGCTGCCGCAAAGTGCGCCGCAGCCCCAGTTGCGAAAGTTCGATTCGCGCTAGTTGCTTGGCCTTGTCTTTCGATTCCGTACTTCCCTTGTCGTATTGCTTCTGTTCTGCACGAAGCAGTTCAACGTTTTTCGAATTCGATTTCAGTTTCGAAGTAACGCACGTTATCGCTGCAGCATGCGCAGCATTGGCCTCATCGCTTGGGAGCGTTAAGCGCGCAACAGCAATGAGCGTGTCAAGTTTGGTAATGATTGCAGCGGGCGCCTGTTTTTCATGGAGGGTCGCTATCAATGCACGTACCACGGCGGCATGTTGTACAAGCGCCGATGGGTCACTCGTGCTCATCGAATCAAGTAGTTCGCTGCCAACTTTTGTCTTCAGACCTTCCGCCGCGGCAGCCCGGTCAAGTAGCGGCAAAGCGTATATAGGCCGGTTTTCGCGCTGCGAAATGAGCATTTCCTGCAACACAGCGCATTCAAATCCTTCAACGGTATCTGGCTTTGACTTGACCGATAGGACCGCGATGAATTGGTCACAAACCATCGGTGACGCCGCGGCAAGCGAGCGTTGATCAAACATCTTTGAGGCCGTCATTGAGGAAAGGTCAACTTTGGCGAGCTTTGACTCAGCGCGGGAAGCGTCCGACTGCTTAGCCGTAGGGGGCGGTGGTGCATCATTCTGCACCAACACTTCATTGGTGATGAGCGGCGCTGGTGACTGCGATGCACATCCAACGAGCATGGCAACGGCGAGTATGCATTGGGCGATTTGCAACAATTGTGTCATTCGGTTGCTGTCCGAAAATCTATCCACCGACAGCAGACATCGGTCGCGCGGGCTGCGTGAATTCGGGTGACGAAATTTGGTGTCCCGCCAACTTTGTCCAAGTCACGTCAATCAAGAACCGTTCGATTGTTGCGTCATCCGCGCCGTTTCTGAGGAGCGGGAGCAGTCCCCATTCCGTGGTACTAAAGAGGCAGGGGCGAACATGCCCGTCCGCAGTCAGGCGCAGTCGGCTGCATGCGCCACAGAACGGGCTGCTCACTGGCGCGATGAATCCCACCGTACCCGCCGCGCCGTCTGCGAATCGATACGTGCGCGCAGTGCTATGGAGATCATCGGTACCAGTTGGAATGAGTGGAAACGATTGCTCGATCAGCGCCCGTGTCTCTGCTGCGGGCACCATCCGCGTCCGATCCCACGCATGCGCGGAGTCGAGTGGCATGTATTCGATGAACCGTATTTCAACGCCGAATCGGCGCGCAAGTTTCGCGAGTTCAACGGCCTCGTCGTCGTTCACTCCACGTACGAGAACAGCATTCAATTTGAGCGGCGTAAGTCCTTCGGCTATGCACGCCTCGATGCCAGCCATCACATCGTCCGGTGTCGCCGTTGAACGAGTCACGCGCGCGAAACGATCAGCACGAACGGAATCAATACTGATTGTGATTCGATCAAGTCCAGCGCGCTTCCAGCCAGCAAGGGCGTTGCGCGTGAGCAGCGATCCGTTCGTGATCATTGCGATTTCCACACTCGTTGTGTTGCGGATTCCGGCAATGATCGCGCCTAGCTCGGGGTGTAGGGTTGGCTCGCCGCCCGTGATGCGGATTTTGCGCACGCCGAGTCCTTCGGCGATGCCAGCCATGCGCACGATCTCGCTCGGCGTGAGTAGCTGATCTGCTGGCTGAAACCGTACGTCTGGCTCCATGCAATAAACGCATCGGAAATTGCAACGATCGGTGATGCTGATTCGCAGGTCAAGAATGGTGCGCCCATGCGAATCAATCATGCGCCGCTTGGCGCGCACTTCGTCCGGAGCTGGCGGTAGAGGCTGCTGCGCTGGCAATTCCCGCAGCGCGCTCCCGGCTTTCCATTGCTGCAACGCGATCGCGCCCGTTGAACCTGTGCCGATTCCTGGACGGAAGCCTTCGGGTGCCTTCGTCGGTTGGTCGGGAGTGTGTACATCGAGGCGCATGACTGCTTTGAGGGTAGCACACCGCGCATGGTGAATCCGCGCGCTCCGGAGCGGCCGAGCCACTGTTGTCCGCGCGGTACCTTCCCACGACATGGACAGCGCAGGGACCATCGAAGCATTCGTACTGTTGCTCGCCGTTGTTGCGGCGCTGTACGCGAGCGTTGGGCACGGCGGGGCATCGGGTTATTTAGCGGTCATGGCGTTGTTCGGCGCGAGTGCAACAGTGATGCGACCGTCGGCACTCGTCTTGAACGTGTTGGTGTCGACGATCGCCACAGTGACATTTGCTCTTGCGGGGCAGGTTCGTTGGCGGATGCTCTTGCCGTTCATCATCACATCGGTGCCGATGGCGTTCCTTGGTGGTACGCGCACGCTTCAAGACAGCACCTTTCGAATAGTGGTGGCGACGGTACTCGTGTGCGTTGCGGTGCGGCTATTCATTCCGTCGCTACCGCGTCCGACGCGCACACTGCCGCTGCCATTTGCGCTTGTCATCGGCGCAGTGATTGGTGCACTTTCTGGTCTTGTCGGAGTTGGTGGCGGCATCTTTCTGACCCCGCTTCTGATCCTTGGCGGGTGGTCAACGCCGCGCGAAGCGGCGGCCATGTCTGCGCCATTCATCCTGGTGAATTCAATCGCGGGCCTTGGCGGAATGATGACACAGGGAATTCAGTTACCGCCGTGGATGTGGTGGGCATGCGGCGCCGTCGTCATCAGTGGTTGGATTGGTGCGCAATGGAGCGTTCGCGGCGCATCGCAGCGAACGGTTCGACTTCTGCTCGGATTGATTATTTTGTTGGCAAGCGTGAAATTCGCGCTCGTCTGAAGCAGACGTGGCGCGTACATTTCCCGCCATGCCACTCGTCAATCCAGGCCGCAAGGCACCCGCGTTTTCCACTCCCGATCAAACCGGCACACTCCGAACTCTTGCCGAATTCAAGGACCGATCCGTGGTGTTGTACTTCTATCCAAAGGATGACACGCCCGGATGCACCGTGCAAGCGTGCTCCTTCCGTGACGGGTGGGCGAAGTTGCGCAAGGCAGGTATTGAGGTGCTCGGCGTCAGCCCAGACGGCACTGCGAGCCATGTGAAGTTCATCAAGAAATTCAAACTTCCTTTCGCGCTGTTGGCCGACGAGCCCGCTGCAGGTAAGGCGCCGAAACTGTGCGCTGCATACGGAACGTGGCAGGAAAAATCCATGTACGGGAAGAAGTACATGGGCGTTGCGCGCACCACCTACCTGATTGGTCCGGACGGCAAAGTGGCCGCACGCTTCGACAAGGTGAAGCCCGAAGGCCACGCCGACGAGATCCTTGCCGCCGCAGTCGCGCTACTCTCCGCAACATGCACGCCGTCGAAATCCGTTTCCTCCGCCTCCACCAAGGCGCGCAGCTCCCCGCGTACCAAACCGAGCACGCGGCGGGCCTCGACCTCCACGCCTGCATCGAAGCGCCGGTGACACTTGCG
>CANJHD010000102.1 GCA_947474065.1 Planctomycetaceae bacterium | reverse complement strand
TGGGTTCGCCTGCCGTCGATCCCGGCCTTCCACTCGAGGGAGGCATGGCCTTCGTCGCAGCGATTGGGTGGCGATCCCTTGGGGTTCGCATCGGTTCGAGCAAATAGGCGTCGAACCTGCACCCGATGGGGTCGGACCCCGTCAATCCGAGTGCAGTCTAGCCCGGGTCAAGGCCTGTGCGAAGCAATGATTGGGGAAGTGCCAAGCGATAGGCGTCAAAGGTGCGATCTAACGCGTCGGGGATCATGCGGGTTGATCCGAGAACACTCATGAAATTGGTATCGCCGTTCCAGCGCGGGACCACATGACCGTGGAGGTGTTCTGGAAGCCCGGCACCGGCTGCCCGGCCGAGGTTCAGACCGACGTTCATTCCTTGCGGCGCAAAGGCGCGCTCGCACAGATCCATCGCCAATTCTATGAGCCGCCAGAAGTGGGCACGGTCCGCGGGCGCGTAGGAATCGATGGTGGGTTTCGGTTCTCCAAGTGCCACCAACAGGTGACCGTTGGTGTACGGGTACCGATTCAGGAGAATCATGCCACGGGTATCGCGGTGAATGACGTGCTGTTCGGAATCGCGTTCGGGATGCGCCCAGTAGTTCGTCAGGAAATTTGGACTTCCGGCGGGTGGCGACGCCTTGGCCGCGTCGGCTTGTGATTCAAGGGCGCGGATATAGGCCATTCGCCATGGCGCCCACAGGGACGAGTGCATGCGGGTGAGTGTAGGGAATGAAATCGTGTGAAAGTGATGAACTGGGCCATCCACGGTGGATGCATGCCGGGGAGTTGAAACTTGGGGTCCTCCGCCGCGAGTTGGAGGAAATTCCAACAATTATTTTTAGGCGCCTCCAGAGGCGATCTTTCATGCCTGAACCCCATCGAGGAAAGCCAGTTACGTCGCGGTCGCTTCCGGTGCTTCACTCAGGAATCTGAAGAGTGCCGTTGTCATAAGTTGGTTCGACAAATGAACTTGTGTTATTTCTGAGGAAATAGCTCGCTTCGAAGGCACACGTGACAGGAAAGGCCTTCGATCGAGTGGTGGCGTTTCTGCAGGGAAATTTGAGTGCATTCATAAAGCGAAGGGCGGGTGGCTGTTGCTCTTCAATTAGTTGACTCCGGTTCGATCGGGGATATTGTCGCGTCGGAGGAGGGAAACTCCATGAGTTCTATCCAGGCAGAGGAAAAGGTTGTTGACTCTGTGCTCCATCGGAGCGGGTCAACACTGCGTTCAATCGCAGATGGGTTCAAAGAAATTTATCCGCAGTTGCGGTCGATGGCATCGGTGTTGATGCGCCAAGAGCGCGCCAGCCACACGCTGCAGCCGACGGCAATTGTGAGCGAAGCGTTTCTACGCCTCGCTCACCGCAACCCAAGTGAGTTTGCAAATGCAAACAACCTGCTCGCAGTGACGGCGCATGCAATGCGCTGTGTGCTCGTCGATCACGCACGATCGAGAGGCGCTGCAAAGCGTGGAGCCGCCAAGCGTGGCGGAGATGCGGCGTTGGCCTTCTTGGCCGACGACAGCCGCATGGATCCATCGGATGTATTCGCTATTGACGAAGCACTCACTGAGCTTGAGGAAATGGACGCACGCGCTGCGCAGGTCCTCGAGTGCAAGGTGTTCGCAGGCATGACAGTTGCAGAGATCGCCGAAGCGCTGGGTATTTCCCGGCCAACTGTGAATCGCGACTGGCGATTCGGGCGCGCGTTCTTGGCGCAGAAGCTTGGCATCGAACTCAGTGAACTTGAAGAAGAAGGCGAAGCGGGACGTCGATGACCGATTTCGGAACAATCACACAGGTAAAGGGCGGCGAGCTGTCGCCAGCAAGCGACCCAGCGAAGTCGAACCGTCTTCGCCGTGCGCGTGCCATCTTTACGTGCGCCTGTGACATGCCCGCTGATGAGCGAGTTATGTTTGTCGAGGACTCCTGCGGGGGTGATCTCGCACTTCAAGAATTAGTTCGATCACTCTTGCGCGCCGATGAAGGCGGAGTGTCCGCATGGGATTGCGCGGGCGTTGAAGTTGCATCGATCTCACCAGTATTTTCGCTGCCGTCCGGCTACGAGCCGATCCGCGAACTCGGTCGAGGTGGCGCTGGTGTGGTTCAGCTCTGCCGCGAAACAGAATCCGGCGAACTGGTCGCTGTGAAGTTGGTCCATGTTGAAAGTTCCGGACGTGGCGCCGCGTCGCGCTTCCGTCGTGAATGGCGCTTGCTTGCGCGGCTTCGGCATCCAGCATTGGTCGCGCTTCGTTCCGCGGGCACGCTTGATGGCGGATGCTCGTACCTCGTCATGGATTACATTGACGGTCAAGACATTCGCAAGCATTGCCGGGAGCAAATCGTTCCTGCGCATCGCCGCATTGAGATGCTCGTGCCGATCGCTGAGGCCCTCGCTGTTGCGCATAGTCACGGCATCATTCATCGCGATCTGAAGCCCGGAAACATTCTTGTGGCACGCGATGGCGACGCTCGCCTGATTGATTTCGGTGCAGCGCGCGTCCTTGACGGCGATCTGAACACGCGTCAAGAGAACACGCTTACTGGGCAGATCATCGGCACGCTCAGCTATCTGAGCCCCGAGCAGGCTTCCGGCAATTCACGACATGCGGATCATCGATCCGACCTGTACCAGCTTGCAGTGGTTGCTTACGAACTGCTCGCCGGCAAATTGCCGTACGACATGGATGGACACACATCCGCAGAGATTCTTCGCGCGATCATCGCTGAGCCATCCATGCCGCTTGATGCCACAGGTGTTGTGGAAGCTGGGCATCCGGCCGTGGCGTTCTTTGAGCGCGCGTTGTCGAAGGAGCCGGAACTTCGATTCAGTTCCGCTACGGAGATGGCGGATGCCATGCTCGCGCTCGTGGAGATCCTCAAGACTTCTGGGTCACAAGACGCACGCTCAGACGACCGCCTCGTGCCAGCCGGCAACTGATCTTGGTTCGACCCGCGGGGAGTTCGACTCGTACGCGGTGTTCCGTGTCATCTGAAATTGCATCAAAGATCGGCCAGTCCCAGACATCGTCTGCGGACAGGTAACTACCAGCGGGAAGTCGGTAGAGGATGTCGGCGATGGCGTTCTTGGCGCTGCCTCGGATCACGAGTTCCACATCCAGTGGATGGTCATCGGTCGAAGCCGTGCATCGGTCGGCAAGGACTAACACGCGTGCGCTCTGGCGATTGAATGCACTTCCTGATCCAACTTCTGGCTGCAGCCACTCGTGCTCTGCGCGACCGTGGCGTGCCACGGCGTGCGCGAAGTTTGCGTGTGCAGGAAGAGCGGGTCGAGCGATTGTTCGCGCGGCTGGCTCGTCATACGTGGAAGTTGAATAGCTCGGGGAGAAGTCGCGGTCCATATGAAACACCTCACTACTGGGGTTCACTGAGCCTTTAACCAATCTCTCCGACCTATCATGCGTAGAGCGCGGCCTTTATGAATCATTGTTCTTCACAGATTTTTTGAAGGGCTCCGGTATCTGCGAAGCCCGCTTCCCCCATGATTCGCTTCGAAATGCTCGTTTTGGGGCTGAAACTGCGCGTTCGCTGATCCGGAGGGGGGCTTCAAACGCTCCGTCCCAGAAGCGAAAATTTCCGGTACCGAGGGTGTCGGTGCTCGCGGCGCGGAGGGCGATGAGGGGGTCGCCGCGGACGAACATCGTCCATCCGGGCACCAGGCGTCCCCCATCTGGGTGGGCGGGCAAGTCCTCCAAGTGAGAAGCCGCGGCGCGCAGACGCCGCAGGGCTTCGAGATCTTCAAAGTCAACTTCCCAGCCAGTGCGGACAAGGCTCGAACCGGGCCACCACAGATGTGAGCGCCGCCGTGCCACGCCGTCCTCGCGCAGCTCAAGCACCACGCCGACCAGCATGTCTGCGTACTCCGCGCTCGCGAAGGCACGCGAGTTGAATCGGATGCCAGCGGGGCGATCGTCATCGGTCCAGACTGACACCGGGAAGTCGAATGCCTCGCGTGCGGTCTGTGTGATCTCGCTGTTGTTGCTCGCATGAATGTGCGCCATGTCAAGTGGACGAACGATGGCATCAACCACGATCGGTTGCTGTGCGGTCCACGGTTTCCATTCGGCGGAGTCATCGTCGCGGCGACGAGTTTCACACTCGAGCGTTGCCTGCACACGACCGTCGGCATTGGGCATCGGTAACTGCAGGGCACCGAATCCTGGTTGGCGCCGGAGAGCGGACATGCCATCGCCTACAAGCCAGTTGGAGTGATCGTCATGCACGCGAACGCGCCATTCAGTATCGCTACCCCAGACGGTTCCGCGCACGCTGGCAACGGGCGCACTGTCAGCGGGCCAAGCGGGAGGCACGATCACCTCAAGCCAAGGCGCGAAGCGTTCAAGGCGGCGCGACCGTTCCAATTCGAACAAAGCGCGTGCGGCGCGGCGTGCCTCCGCCATGGCGATTGGCTCATCGGTCTGTGGAGAGAACTCAGTGGGCATTGAGTATGCCGCTCGCGCAAGCGTGAGAACGCGCGCATCATCAGGGCTTCCAAGCGCTGGTCCATCTGGATCAAGTACATCGATGAGCGCAAGAATCTGATTGCCATCAAGTTGGCCATTGACGATGCGATTGTCGAGTTCATTCTCTGCCCAGTTTGGCAATTGTCCGCCCGGCAAGAGCCGCGGAAGTTGGACAAGCACCGCGTTCGGAACAAAGCCGATCCACGACGCATTGAGTATTTCGAGTCGCACCCATCCGGTGACCGCCAGGATTCCAACAAGCGCCATGATTGCAACGCCCCAGCGCCGGCGCGTTCGGTGCAATTCGCTTTCATGGTGTGCCGCATATCCACACTCGCCGCAGGTCATGCCCGGCGTGCCGGAGAGATCATGCCAACAACGTGGGCACCGGCGCGTGCGTGCTTTATCGCCAAACAGTGCCCACCACACGGCGCCCACGCCGAGTGCGCCGAAGGCCAGCACAAGCGCGACGCTTGAAATGAGAAGTAAGAGAACGCTGCTCACCCGGTCACTGTAGCCGCCCGCTCGACGGGCTCAAGCCATGCGGATCCACTTGAGGAGCTCGCGTGGCGTGGGTGGCTTGCCCTGCATGAGGACGCCAACGCGGAAGATCTTCGCTCCGGCCCAGATGAATACGCCGACCCAGGCGAATCCCCAGACCAGACTGAGAACCACTTGCCATGTGGCGATCGGTTCACTGCTCGCAGTGATGCGAAGGACCATGACAAACGGAATCACCGGTGGAATGAAACTGAAGATGGTGGCGATCCAGCCGTTGGGTTGTTCGCTAATGGGGAGCCACAACATCATGGGCAGCGTCAAGACAAGCATCGCGGGGGTAATCAAACTCTGCGCTTCGCGGAGATCATTGACTGCGCTACCAACGCTCGCCATCATGGTTGAGACGAACACGTAGGCCATCACAAAGTAGACGAGCATCATGATGAGCAGTCCCGGCGAAACGAGGTCGCCCATGGCGGCGGAGACAAGTCCGGCAATGCCGAGTGCGCCGTACATGCCCAGCATGACAAGTGATACCAACGCGTAACCAATGATCTTGCCGCACAACAATTCCGTGGGACTCACCGCACTCAGGAGAACCTCCATGACCTTGCTGGACTTCTCTTCAATGGTGGTGGTGAGTAGGTAGTTCCCGCTGGTGAAGGTTGCAATCCACAGCAGCGCCATGAATCCCATTGGGAGAAGCGTCTTGGCGACAGCATTCTCTTCTGCTTCGGATCCATCGGCGGACATGCGTCGCACCGATGTCTCTGGCACTGAAAGCAGCGATTGCAGCGATGTGTAGTCAGTACCGACGCGCTTCACACGCGCCTTGACGATGGCCTTTGCTATGGACTGCTCCAGCATGCCGGTCAGTCGCGGGGCACTCCACTTCGGAACGATGAGCGTGTAAGTGAGGTCGTTGCCTTCTGCATCCTTGGGGTCTGCACTCAGGAGTTCCGGCGTGACGATTGCGAGACCAAGAAGCGAGCCGTCTTGCACCTTGGCGCGCAGTTCGTCAACGCGAGTGGCATCTTGCACGGACTCCACCTTGACATCAACTGCCGGGAGGTTCGCTGTCGCTTGATTTGCGAGATCGCTGCCACCCCAATTTTTGAGTGCAGGATTCCGTTTCAGTTTTTCCTGCATCTCCCTCGCCACTTGCTCTGGGGCGAGCTCCTCGGCAGCGAACGCAGCGACCGTGCCGCTT
>CANJHD010000101.1 GCA_947474065.1 Planctomycetaceae bacterium | reverse complement strand
GCTGCTTACGGTCATGCGCGTCAACGGCAAGTCCGTGGAAGCGGAGACTGCGCACCTTGTTGGCAAGGGTGTCGTTGTTGGTGGTGAGGATGCCGCCCTCGCCGGAGGTGATGTTCTTGATGGGGTGCAATGAGAAGATCGCGGTGTCTCCACCGCCCACTTCCCTGCCCTTGTACTGCGTGCCAATGGCGTGCGCGGCATCTTCCAAGATTGGAACGCCACGCCGCGCGCAGACCGCGCGGATGGCGTCGATGTCAACCGGGGCGCCCGCATAGTGCACCGGAATCACCAACTTGGTGCGAGGAGTGATGGCTGCGTCGATCGCTTCGGCGGAGGCGAGCAGCGTGTCGCGGTCAACGTCAACAAAGACATTGCGCGCGCCGCGCAGTTCAACCATGTTGGGCGTGGAGACCCATGTCATGGATGCGCCCACTACCTCATCGCCCGGGCCGATGCCCATGGCTTCCAGGGCAAGGTGCATCAGCGCGGTACCGCTTGTTGCGGCAATGGCGTGCTTTGCGCCAGTGCGCGCAGCGACCATGTCTTCCAGTTCCGCAACTTTGGGACCAGTGGTAATCCAACCACTACGGAGCACATCCGCAACGGCGGCAATGTCCTCTTCGGTGATGGATGGACGGCAGAACGGCAGGAAAGTGGCCCGCATCACGGGACTATATCCGGACATGAGCAATTGGCGCTTAGAAGCCGACGGCGTTCTTGTTTCCAAGCTTGGTCATGTCCACGGTCTTGGTCCACACTTCAAGGCCGGAACGCAGGTTAGTCAGCGTCAAACGGAAGGTGTAGGTGACTTGTTTGGTGTCCCCGGCGCTGCGCTTGACCTGGGTGATCTTTCCGGTGAGTGAGAAGTCTGGGTCCGGGAGCGGCTCCGAGGTTTCGCCCTTCAGGAATTTCTCACGACGCAGCACCTCTTGGGCCTGCTTGTCTTCCGGGGTGTTGCCGAACGTGGTTACTACGGCGGCCTGGCCACTGTTGACGAGCTGCTCGCGCATGCGGTAGGTCATCTCGCCGACATCGAAGCGCGAACTGGTGTCATTGACAATCTCGCCCATCACCAACTGGGCAGGCTTGTTCTTGGCGGTCTTCAGGACGCCGGTTTCGGCAAGCGATTCCAGCATGCCGCTCGAAGCTTTCAGGATGTCCTGCATGTCAACGTTTCCAACCGTGATCACGCCTTCTGGGCTGCCGGTGTCAACGTAGCGCGCGCGTTCGCATGCCACTGGTGCAAGGAGGGCGATGGGCAAGAGGACGATGACGGATCGGATGCGCATGGTGGTGTGGATCGTACGTTGGGCGTGATGGAAGATGACGCGTGTTGGATGGACAAAGCGAAGGCGTGTGGCGAGCACCGCGCGCCTTATGACTCAGACTGTCGCAATTGCAGACGGAAGTCAGAAGCGTCGTCTGATGGAGCGATGGCGCGAATCACTGTTGACCCGCCCGATGGAACGTTGGTGACCTTCCAGACGCTCAACTGTGACGGGATGACATTGCCAGCGGTATCGACCCAATCAAATCGATACGAGAACGTCTTGTATGCGAAACCATTGTTCTCAACATCAATTTGCACTTCCATGGGGCCGCCCTTGGTGCGATTCATGCGCACTTCTTTGGCAGTGAGGAAGATCTGCTGGAAGAGGTCGTTCACGCGCGTCTGCGCCGCCACCGCGGAATCGGCTGGTGTGGTTCGGGTGTACGTGGTGTTCACCGAACCGCAACCGGCAACGGCGATAGCAGCGGTGATGAATGTTGCCACAGTTGTGGCGCGGAGCGCGCGATGGGCGCTGGATTTGGTAGTGGTGACGTTCGTGGTGCAAATCATTGGTGCGTTCCTAGTCATTGATCAATCAGCGCGACGATTGGGACGGGCGTTGTTGCGAAGGTTGGTGATGCTTCAGCGAAAGCGGGGGCGGGCGGACCCATCGTGGATTCAGCGTCAGGCTCAAGTACCGGCGCGCGGGGGCCGTGCACTGTGCCACCACGGTACAGCATGATGCTGGGACTCTTGGCGGACATCGATGGCAGTGTGACCAGCGCGATATTCGGCGCGCCGGGCTCTACATGGAGGGTGCACAATGCGGCGCCGTCTTCGCGCACCAGGTCCAAACGACCCGACGGCGGTGTTGGGACGCGCAGCAAAGCGATCTGCTTTGGCATGGTTGACCAGCACCGAAGATCCGCTGCAGTTGATGCCGCTTGATAAGCGATGCCAGCAATCTGCACCAGAATGCCCGCGGTGCTGTTGCTGGAACTGTTGTACGCGGCCTGACTGGCGGCCCACGTGGCGGCGGCCTTGGCGGCGGAACTGATGATCTCCTGCGTCACGATGAGCGGCAAGCGCGAATCAAAGTCTGCCTCGACCATGGCATCGATGTTTGCAATGGTCTCCGAACGCGCCCCACCCGCGCCAGCAACGGCAATCACTGGTGTAAATGAAGGACGCTTGCGCAGGATGGGAAACGCGGCTGAAACGTAATTCACATTGCCAACCGGAATAGGAATGTCTAGGCGAAACTCCTTGTAATCCGGCGCGAGTCCAGTAAGAAAGAACACCCACGTGAATGCGGCGCTGCCGTGCGAAACTCCTGAGTCAATCAGCGCAACGTCTTCAGCTGCAGCGGCGATCCCCGGCATCATTTCTTGGATGGATCGCAAATCGGCGCGTGCGTTCTGGCGGTCGCCCATTTCGCTACTTGTTGCAATCAGAAACACCGAACGCAGGTAACTCGCGAATGGATTTGCGAACGAAGCAAAGCCAAGCGTCGACGGATCTCGTCCCTGCTCTTTGCGAACACTTGCGGTTGCCGATGTCGCAAGCTGAGTGTTCCAGCCTTTCTTGGACCACTCTTTGTTGGCTGCTTCCTGCGCGTTGTTGACTTCTTTTTCAAAGCGCGCCACTGCGTCTTGCTGAAAGTCAGAGGCGCGGTTGAATTCAATGCGAGCGCGTGCAAGATCACACTGCACTAAATAGTTGGCGCCCTGCAACGCGCACATCATGATGCGCTCCGGCGGAGTTGCCTTGTAGATGCGAATGGTTTGATTCACCGCCGTGGTAGCAAGCGCCTCGCTGATGGTGGCTTCTGCCTTGGAATCAAGGTACGGGCTCACTTCTACAAAGGCGCGGTCGTACCAGCGGCTGGAAACATCGATGGCCCCGGCCGCTTGCTGCGTGCGCCCTGCTTCAAGCCACCAGAGAAGCCGGTCTTGCTGGTCATTGTTGTTCTGTTTGACTGCTGCTTCAGAAAGTTTGGCGGCGGCTGGGTAATCACCAGAGGAGTACGCGGCGTCGATGGCGGCGACCGACTTACGAAGGTCACGTTGGCAGCCAGTGACAAGCACAACGGCCAGCGTTGCTGCCATGATGCGAAACGCTGCCGCCATGGTGCTGGCGGTGCGCAACGTAATAGAAGTGAGGTCACAGAACCCCGTTCGCATGCACTGGCTGTTCACTGCAGGAGTTGCCACCAGATCGACTGGCCGCCGAGGTTGAGGTTCTGCACATTCGTGGTGTCAAGACGAATGTTGCTCTGCCGGAGGAAGTCTGCAACAGCACGAACCTTGATGAGTTCGGCGTCGCGCATGACCGCACCGTTCTTCAGGTCATTGAAGAACACTGCATCTCGCTGCCAATTGGCGCGGCCTTCTGGCGTGAACTGCAATGGCACGGAGATTTCAAGTCCTTCGCGCGCGTTCACCATCATCTCCATGGGCTCAAGGCCCGGGCGCTCGAAGCGCGCGCGGTGCAGACCGGGGCGCAGCGGGAATGCGCCCGGTGCGGCACCCATTGCCACGCCATCAACCTTCACCATGACATTCATTGGTTGCAAGTTGTAATTGTTGGCGCCAACCACATATTCGCCGGCTTCGTTGGTGCGCACATCCGGGATGCTGAGATCGGCAAGCACGGCACTGAATTTCACCATGACGTCCGCTGCCGGAGTTGCTACCAGGCGCGTGCGCGTGTCCGCGACCGTGGCGCGCACTGCGGCACCGATGCGGGTTGCAGCGTCACGCAGCAACACGTCAACGGCATCGACTTCGACCTTCAACTCAGGGGTGTCGCGCTTGGCGTAGTCGGATTGGACCGTGCCCGCCGCGAGGCTGGCGCCGGTGACGCCGTCAATGAGGCCATAGGTAGTGACGAGCGTCCATTGATCGACATCCGTGTGGGTGCCGGTGGATGGATCATCAAGGCGACGCTTGAAGCGTTGCAGCGCGGTGATCGATGCAGTGAGAATGACATCGGCCTTCATCTGCGCTGCCAATTGCACGGCTGACGTTTGATTGGAGAGGATGCGGTCAACGGCCTCGGAACCAAGCAGGTCGGTACCCGCATTTGGACCGGCGGGCGCGATGCGATTGACCGCGTTCACCAAGTCTTCGCGGCGAATGATCTGCACGCCGGGGCCGGTGGAATCGGCAGACACTAGGTCTTCGAAGACGGACACTTTTTCCGGCGCAACTGAGACGGGGCGCTGCTTCACAAAGATCGCCATGCGGATGGGGGTCGATGCAGCGGGAGCGATCGCAGCGGGATCCGATGTCGTCGGGGCGGTTGTGGCGGGAGGGTTTGTTGTTGGGGCGCTGGTGATTGGGGCGTTTGCGGGTGCACTTGGTGATACGGACGTACTCGCCGCGCCGGGCGTGCTCACCGATGATCCAGTGGCCTTCGCATTTGGATCGACGCCGGCGGGCAAACCTTGCGTGCGCAAACGCAACATGGCGCCGCGATCAATTCCACGGTCTTCGATCGCTTGCGCGGTGGAGAAGCGCGCACCTGCGTCGGTGACGCGCGCCCAACCGACGTGTACTTCCTCAGCACCAAGTTGCTCGCCGGTATCCGGGTCAATCATGGCGCTTCCAGGCACAAACACTTCGTAAATTTGGCCCGTTGAGACACCGCTTTCGGCACTCCGATTGAAGGTGATTTGACCGAGGGTGTAACCAATGACACGGGCGGGCGCGAGTGAATCGGCGATGGCATTGGCTACGTCGGATGCCAATTTCTTCGCTACGGCACCAAGCACCACATTCGTCTTGACGCCCTTCTGCTCAACGCCCGGCATGATCTCATTGACTGCACTTTCAGAGAGTGTGACTGGCGTGGAACGAAACAGTGACCCAGTAGTGCTATCAAAGATCTTCAGCACGGCTTGCAGGTTGATCGTTCGGCGCTCAGCCTTTGATGTTCCAAATTGATTGAGGAGATCTGTTCTTTCAACTACTTCCTGGTAGTTACTGATGGTCAGCGTGGCAACGTAGCGCGCGCCGGCGAGTTGGAATGCGCGCGCTGCCTGCGGGTCAAGGATGTTGACGTTGCCGCTCTGCGTGAGGTCTTGTTCCTTGATGATGCTGGGAAGATCAGCGCGAGCAACGATTTCAAATCGCCGCGTGGCTTCAATGGCGCTTAGCAGTTGCACATCAGCGCCCTGCTCGATCTGCATGAGCGCGTTGTCGGTGCCATCAACTTTGGCCTGCGCAGTGACTGCTGGCGTTGCCGCGATGGCACGGATAGCAAGGCGAGGCTTCTCTGGAGTCGTGGTGGGCGGCGGGGATTGGGTGGCCGTCACTAGCGCCGTGGCTGTCGTGACGGACATGCCAACTATGGCGAGTGCCAAGGGTGCGAAGCGGGCTCGACGCCAGACGGATCGGGTCATGATGTTCATGGGAGTGCTCTTCAGCGCGAAAATCGTACCGCCGGCTGGCACCCGAGCGCTCGCCGACAACTTCAAGCACAGACAACTAGAGCATCGGTGATTTCTGGTGGTTTTTGCCCCTTGCAAAGACAGCGCCCCGTCTTACGACGGGGCGCTGGTCAGTCACAAAGCTATCTGATCCTCATGTACTCAGCGACGACGACGACTCATGAATCCAGCGAGACCGAGCAAGGCGATGGCGCCTGGAGCTGGACTAGTGTACGCGTTGATGTTGTCATAGAAGCCAAGGGTCGTGCCCTGAGCCGCAGTGCCCAAGTTGACCGAACCGATCAGGTCATACTCGTCAGCGAGAGTTCCCGCAGCTGCGCCGTCGACGAAGAACGATGTGAAGTTTACGCCGCCGTCGCTCGAGAAACCAGCCGTTGTACGACCAGTAGTCGAATTAAACGTGTACTGAAATGTGTACCACGTGTTTCGCGCAAGGATGCCCGAAGTACCGGTGCTGAAAGAGAAGTTGCCGACGGTGCCGGCGTTGTTGTAGTTGCTGAGCAGGT
>CANJHD010000100.1 GCA_947474065.1 Planctomycetaceae bacterium | reverse complement strand
CGACCTGAGATCGCAATCCAATTTGGGGTGTCTGTAAACACCATCGCAACCATTGGCAAGCGAATCTACGCAAAGTTGGGCGTGAATCGCCGCGCGGAATTGGCTGCGCGCGTGAACAGCACCGCCCGTTCGAGCGCTGAATAGGGAAATTTCCTCACTTCATTCCGCGACTCGCGCCCGTGTATTCCGTGGATGATTTCATTGCAAAGCGCACTCCCTGAGTACAGTGCGATGATGGCAAAGGCGAAGTTAGCACCAGGCCCGATTCTTGATGTCCAAGACGATCGCGTCGCTGAGATATTGGGGGTTCCATTCAACTGCTCCGTCTGGGAATTGGCGCGCCGCTGTAAGTCCCCCGCATCACTCGCAGAAATAGCCGCACTCTTGCATGTCGATGCTGCATCCGTGCGACTCGCACTCGACGAACTTGAATCCATCGGGCTCATTGCACGCCTTCCCGCGGGGCGCAAGAATCGGAACGCCACGTACCGCGCTACACGCGATGAACTCGTCGTTGAATACGGACCATCCGATGCGAAAGACCATCGCATGGTGACCGCCATGAAGAAGCGGTTTCAGGAGCACTCCAACAAGATCATGGACGCGGCTCGACTGCCCCTCAACGCGCAGCGAAATGACGAGTGGACATTTCAGCACTTCGGACCCGCGCGACTGAGCCCGGGAGAGATGAAAGAGTTCCAGTCGATGATCCGCGGCATCCGCGACTTCCTTGATGGAGTATCGACGCGCACCAGAATTACCGATGTCACTGAGAACCAAGACTGCAATATTCAGGTTGCGATTGAGGTGTTCCCAATTCGGACCCCTGTTGCGCCAGTGCCGAGGGTGATCTTCATCGACCGCGCGAAAGATGGCAAGGCCGTGGCACTCGTCCGCAAGGCGCGCATGAACAACCTCTCCCGACGGGAACGCGAAGTTGCCCATGAACTCGCCCGCGGGATATTGCGGCCGGAGATCGCCAAGCATCTTGGCATTTCCGTGAACACTGTTGCAACCATTGGCAAGCGGGTCTACGCCAAACTGGGCGTGAAGCGACGGGCCGAATTGAGCGCCAAATTGCGCAGCTCAATGCAGTAGGAATCTTCCCGCGCACCCCGCGGCGCGGTGTTCTATCCTGCCCGCCATGATCATTGCACTCACTGCACTCATTGCGACCGTTGCAGTCGCTATCCCGCCCGCAACCCGGACTTCACCAACCACCGACGATTACGGTGGTACCAAGGTCACTGATGACTACCGCTGGCTTGAGACCTTGGAGAAGGACTCGCCAGAGGTCAAGACTTGGACCGATGCACAACTCCAGAACCTGCGCTCCACGCTCGATCCGTTGCGCTGCCGCGATGAGCTGACCGCCAAGCTCACGCCTCTGATGCAAATCACCTCTTGGAGCGTTCCGATCATTCGTGGCCCCGGCTACTTCTATTCACAGCGCGACGGCCGGATGAACCAGCCCGCGGTCTATGTCCGCAACGGCGGCGCCAACTTGGGCGGCACGCGGGTCATCGACATGAATGTGATCGACCCCTCCGGTCTCACGTCCATCGACTGGTGGATGCCTTCTTGGCAAGGCTCCAAGTTTGCTTACGGCTCAAGCAAGGCTGGCGACGAGATGAGTGTTCTCAAGGTGATGCGCACCGACACCAAGGAGCACTTCCCTGACGAGATCCCCGGCAAGGTTTCGTTCGGTGGCTGGAACAACTGGGGCGATGCATTCATCTACAGCAAACTCACCGACCCGAAGGATCCCTACAGCCGCATCGTGTCCTATCACAAGCTCGGCGAGCCAGTGGACAAGGACCCAGTGATCATGAAGCAGACCAGTCCGTCAGAGGTGCCGTTTGGGCAACTCATGAGCGAAGATCGTTGGATGGTGCTGGGCATGAGCCGCGGGTGGACAGAGAATGATCTGTGGGTTGGCAAGTTTGATGAGCTCAAGAATGGCAAGGACACCAAGATCGCCATCGCAGTTGGGCGCGGCGCACAGTTCAACCCAGTGGAGATTGTTGACGACACGCTGTACATGACCACCACGCTTGGTGCACCGAATGTGCGTCTCGTATCGGTCGATATTCGAAATCCTGCAGAGTCAAACTGGAAGACCATCATTGCCGAGCGCAAGGACGCGGTGATGAGCCAGGTTGATTTCGGCAAGGATGAAATTGTTGTCGTGTGGCAGAAGGATGCGCACGACACGGTGAGCACCTACAAGTACGACGGCAAGCCGGTGGCCGAAATTCCCGTGCCGGGCGTGGGCAGCGTGACGGTGGCATGTGACCGCAAGCACACGGAGATGTTCTTCTCGTTTGCCAGTTACAACAGCCCGCGCACGATCTATCGCTGCGACATCTTCTGGAAGCCATACAAGCCAGAGGTGTGGGCGGAGCCGGAACTCAATGTGAAACTCAACGATATTGCCGTGACGCAAATCCGCGCCAAGAGCAAGGACGGCACAGAGATTCCTGCGTTCGTTGTAATGAAGCAGGGAACCAAGATGGATGGCAACAATCCCACCGTGTTGTACGGATACGGCGGATTTGATGTGTCGCTCACCCCGGAATTCATTCCAACCATCGTTCCGTTCTTGGAGCGCGGCGGCATCTATGTCGTCGCCAACCTGCGCGGCGGTGGTGAATTTGGCGATGCGTGGCACAAGGCCGGAATGCTGCAGAACAAGCAGAATGTCTTTGATGACCTGTATGCGGTGGCAGAGAAACTGACCGCGGACAAGTACACGTCGGCTTCGCACTTGGCAGTCATGGGTGGTTCGAACGGCGGACTGCTGACGGCAACTGCAGTCACGCAGCGGCCGGAACTATGGTCCGCGGCAATCAGCGCAGTTCCACTTTGCGACATGCTTCGCTACCAGAACTTCCTGCTTGCCAAGTACTGGGTGCCGGAATACGGCGCAAGCAGTGATGCAAATGCCTTCAAGTGGCTGAATGCGTATTCCCCGTATCAGAATGCGAAGAAGGGCACGAAGTATCCAGCCGTTCTCTTCACTGCTGGTGAGAACGACAGCCGCGTTCATCCGCTGCACGCGCGCAAGATGGCGGCGCTGCTGCAGGCGAACACCGGTAGCGATTCAGCTGCGAAGCCGATTCTTCTCTATGTTGACCGCGAAGCTGGACACGGCGCTGGGAAGCCGCTTGAGGCCCGCGTTCGAGAAGCGGTTGACCAGTGGTCGTTCTTGATGTGGCAAACCGGCGCGTGCAATTGATGCCGACCGAAACTGTACGAATCGGTGCGCTCGCCTCGGGGGGCGGGCGCACCGTTATAAATATTGCCGACGCGTGCGCACGCGGCGAGATTCCGGCGGTCGTTGCGGTGTGCGTTGTGACACGCGCTGATGCCGGAGCAGCGGAACGGTGCCGAGCTCACGGAATTCCGGTCGAGGTGGTTGCCCCGGAACCAGGAGAAACTTTCGACGATCGAGTCGATGCGGCGCTGCGCGCGCACGGTGTGAATTTCGTCTGCCTCGCCGGGTACCTGCGGCGATTCCGCGTGGACGCGTGGATTGGTCGCGCGCTCAACATCCACCCTGCACTGCTGCCGGACTTTGGCGGCCATGGCATGTACGGCGAACGAGTGCACCGCGCGGCGCTAGCAGCCGGGCGTACGGAATCAGGCTGCACCGTGCACTGGGTAGACCCCGCCTACGACACCGGCACGCACGTGGTGCAGCGGCGCTGCCCGGTACTGCCCGGCGACACCGCGGAAACATTGGCCGCGCGGGTCTTTCAGGAAGAGTGCCGGGCGTATCCAGAGGCGCTGCGGCAGGTTCTCGGCGGCGTCTGAGGGGGACAATTAAATGACGAACTCGCAAACGAACACTGGGATTTCACCAGCCAACGCCGTACGATTTTCATAGGAATGCGCCGCTTCATTGCCGCCATTGCGATCGTGGTGCTCGCCGGTCGAGCGTCTGCACAGAGCTCTTCGCCGGTAGCGCCAGGCATCTCGGATCGACCGCCCCCCTCCGCGCCCGCGGGACCGGGGCGGAAGGGATTAGCAGGTGCTCCGCCGAGCGGATCGGCACCCGCAGCGCCACCCGTTGTCACCGCACCTCAACCACGCGACGACCCGCGCGCCCGACGCCAACAAGATGAATGGCGCCGTGATCATCCAGGCGACATCTACCACTACTCCGAAGACGCAGCGCATCGCATGGTGTTTGCAAGTTGCCTTGACGCGCGTAGCCAAGCCGACATGCAGCAGATGCTTGCTGCGCAGATTGACCAACAGGCAGCCACGCTCTTTGATGCGCCTCCTGACACGGAAATCTTTGTGGCCGTTGCCACGCCCGCAGACATCAAGAAGATCTTCGCCGACAGCCCAACAAGCGCGGGCATGTACGAACATCCGCGACGCCGCATCGTGACTGGTGACATCGGCACTGTGCTGCGTCACGAATACACACACGCCATGCACTTCGGACACATGGAACGGCTCGGTCAGCCGCATGTGATGTGGGTGCAGGAAGGCCTTGCTTCGCTGTACGAGGTGTATGAAATTTCGCCGGACACAGCGATTCGATTCATTCCAACGGAGCGGCATAACCAGGCACGGAAGATTGCCGCGAACAAGCGCGCGATTTCGCTTGCGCAGATCGTTGCTATGAATCCTGATGAATTCATGGCCAAGAGCCAATCGCTTTACCCGGTCGTTCGTTCTGTGTTTGAATACATGGCCGATCAAGGCAAATTGCGTGCGTGGTACAAGCGCTATGTGGATACGTTTGCGCAGGATCGCACCGGGCGCCGCGCGATTGAGGACACCTTCGGAACCACCATCGACGAGTTTGAAACCAACTGGCGCGCGTGGGTCTTGGCGCGACCCGCGGTTGACGTGACCATCGGGCGCGGCGATCGCACTATTGGCGTGGAAATCAAAGCTGCAGCCGATGGCGTCGAAGTCACGCGAGTAGCGCGTGGTTCGGCAGCGCAACTCGCGGGCGTGACCACAGGCGATGTGATCGTGGCGATCGACGGAACGCCGGTTCGATCGCCGCGTGAATGGACCGAAGCAACCGCAGCAATCCGCGTGCCAGAATTAGCAATCACTATTCGCCGCGCTGGTAAACGCAGTGAAATCACTCTGATATTTGACCGCCAAGCACGCGCCACGCCCGGCGCTCTCGGTGGAAATCCAATCGTCACCCCGACCGAATTTCAATGGGCCGAAATTCGTGTTGGATTCCTTTACACGGTCCAGTTCGCATCGGAGAGTTGATAAGCCATGCATATCACCATCAGCGCGAAGCATATGGAACTGACGCAACCCATCCGCGATTACATCGAGCTCAAGATGTCGCGGCTGCCGCATTTCTTTAATCGGCTTCAAGAAATCCGAGTGATCATTGAGCGTGTGCCCAACGGGTACCACGTTGAAGTTGTGAGTGATGTTGAGCATCACAAGGACTTCGTGACCAACAGCGAACATCGCAACTTGTATGCCTGTGTGGACGTGGTTTCCGACCGCGCTGTGCGGCAATTGCATGAATGGAAAGACCGCATTCGCGGTGCTAAGAAGCACATTGGCACGCGCCGGCGGCTTGACTGACGCACAGTCCCGCGCAGCCACTGAATTCTGTACTCTGTGCGGTCGCCGGACATTCCGGCGACCGCCTTTGTCTTGGGTTTGCTCCTGAGGCCGATCGCGCAGTCAGTGCACGAGCAGTTCCAAGGATCCCCCCCACCATGAAGCTCCGCGACATCGTCGTCGAGAAAGCCATCATCGCACCACTCAAGTCGATCAAGCGCGACGATGCGATCCGTGAGTTGGTGGAAATGCTCGCTACTCAGGGCGCGGTGAAGCCGGCTCTCATTGACGAACTTTCCAAGGCCGTCATCAAGCGCGAGAAGCGTGGCTCCACTGGGTTTGGCCACGGTGTGGCTGCGCCGCACGTGAAGACCACCGAAGTGCAGCGCGTGTTCGCAGCCGTTGGCATTGCCCCGGGCGGACTCGAATTCCAGGCGCTCGACAAGCAGCTCGTGCATGTGGTGTTCCTCCTCCTGTCACCGGAGGATCGTCCAGAAGAACATATCGACGCCATGGAGTGCATCTTTGGCGTCCTCACCCAAGACAAGTTCCGACGCTTCCTGCGCCAGGCGAAGACCCCGGCGGAAGTGTGGGGTCTCCTTGAGGAGGCCGACTCCGCTTCGCAGTCGCGTTGAATGTTGAACTCTGCACTGACCACTATTCAGAACTCCCTCGG
>CANJHD010000099.1 GCA_947474065.1 Planctomycetaceae bacterium | reverse complement strand
GAAGTGCGCGGCAAGACGCTTGGCATTGTTGGCTATGGTCACATTGGTTCGCAGCTTTCCATTCTTGCCGAGGCCATGGGGATGCATGTCATCTACCACGACCTTGAGGAGTGCCTGGCGCTTGGAAATGCACGCAAGTGTCGCTCGCTCGCGGAACTTCTTGGCAAGTCTGATGTGGTTTCCATGCATGTTGACGGTCGCGCGTCGAATCACCATTTGATTGGCGAGCGTGAGCTGCGGAAGCTGCGACCGGGTGCGCTGCTTGTCAATCTTTCGCGTGGGCATGTAGTTGATCTTGCTGCTGTTGCTGCATCAATCCGCGCTGGTCATCTTGGCGGTGCGGCGGTCGATGTCTTCCCAGAAGAGCCACTGTCCAACCGTGATCCATTCGATAGTCCGCTCCGTGGGCTTCCCAATGTGATTCTCACTCCGCATGTTGGCGGGAGCACATCCGAGGCGCAACAGGCGATCGGCGAATTTGTTGCCGCGCGCCTGGTGGAATTTGTGAATACTGGCGGCACTTCAGGCTGCGTGAACTTGCCGCAGATTTCAGCGCCGCCGGTTCCGCGATCGCATCGGTTCCTGCATTTGCACCGTAATCAGCCGGGTGTGCTTGCGGCGGTCAACGCAGTGTTTGCGCGTCGCAAAATCAACATCCTTGGCCAAGCGTTGCGCACCGATGATGCGATGGGCTATCTCGTCACTGATGTCGACCGCCGATACGCGACCGACGTGATTGACGAGCTAAAGGCAGTCCCCGGAACTGCGCGACTCCGCGTCCTGTACTAATCCGTCTGCTCACTCCGGAACGGGCTTTCCGCATTCGGGGCAGAGCGGGGCGTTGCCGCGGCGCGGGTAGCCGCACTCCCCGCACACGCTGCGCATCCACTGCATTCGCGCCTGCCGTGTGGCGAGCAACACGAGCGCTGGTCCACACAAGAGCACCATCGTTGTTGTTCCCGTAACGATCGCCCACCAACTGCCCCAACTGCAGTAACACGTGTCGCGTCGTATGGCCAGCACATAGGTTGGCGCAGCTATAGCTATTTCTACGCAACTGCCCGCAAACAACCATCGCACCCAACGCGTGACCGCGCCCGGATGGCGCGATGATCCCGCGTGGGAAAGAAGCCACGCCCACAACACGCCGATCGCCACCCATGCGCAGAGCAGTGTGACCGGAGTGATGACCCACGAAAGAACATTGCCATTCGGTCCAATCACCCCGGTGTCACGCAACACAAATGTCAGCAGATCTCCAGCAGTGAACAGAATGCCCAACGCACACGCACTCCCAATAGCCGCCGCCCCAGCAATCGACCCGCGCAATGATCGCCCCTCTTCGCCCGGCTGCCATCGCTTACATACTGGCGCGATCATCAGTACCGGCGCCGCAGCGAACGTGATCGCCATGCAGATCATCGCTGCACTCTCGATCCGGAACTGGAGCATCTCTTGGACGAGCGCAAAGATTGCACCAGTCCAACTGTCCCACAAAGTTTCGATCAGTCCGGGACCGCTGGCATTCGTGTTGTAGGCCGTCCATCCATTGGAAGCCGAGCTATTGGTTGGAGAGTTTGCCTGTTGGACCCAATCAGCGGCGACAGCCAACACCCCGCCAATCCCCGTGCTCACAACCACACCAACTACGAACGTCAGAACCCCCATCCCAAACAGCGCCATCACGCGCTTGCCCCCACCGAATTTCACTTCGCCGCGCCCTTGTGTTGCGCGAACATCCACACCAGCACCCCATCCGCTTCGCTCGTATACGCCTTCGGCCACGCCTCATGCCCAACGCCCGGGTACTCACGAACGGTGACTGAACCCCCGGCAGCACGCACCGCGTCCGCCATCGCGCGGCTGCATGCAATCGGCACCACTGGGTCATCAATGCCATGTGCCACCAACACCGGAAGCCCGCGCAAACTGCCAGCACGCGCCGGATCGCCTCCGCCGCAGATGCTTGCCATCGCTGCAAATTTCTCCGGCGTGCGCACCGCTAAATCAAATGTGCCGAATCCCCCCATGGAAATTCCTGTGAGGTACACGCGCGTCGGGTCAACTTGCTTCGTTCGCATGACTTCATCAATCGCCAACTGCACCGCGTGAAGCGCACGTGTTGGCGAAGCCGTCGTCTTGAGCCCCTCGCTCCACTTCGCATTTCCTTTGGCATCAAGCGCAATATCAACCCAACGCTCATCCGCGGGGCATTGCACCGCGAGCACGAAACATGGATTCTTTGCTTGGAATGCATCGGTCGCCGCGTCAGTCACAAAGTGCTTCAACTGCGCTTCGTTGTCGCTCCCGCGTTCGCCGCTTCCATGCAGAAACACGATCAGTGGAACTCGCGCCCCGTTCTGCACGGCAGCCGGGCGTGGTTCCACCAATCGGTATCCGTAACTCACCGCATCCGCAGTACCCGCAGATGGCAGCGTCACCCGTCCAGCGCTCGGGACGGCTCCGGCCAGTCCTGCTGCTAACAATGTATGTGTGACGGTTCGAATCACTTCAGGTCGTTCCCTTCTCTTCTTCCTCTGAGGCCGCTGAGACGAGCCGCGCTAAGAAGATCGCCGGGAACATGATGCCGGTGATCGCTTCGAGTGTGCACATCAGTCGAGCCCACGAACTGCTCGCACACATATCGGCGAATCCGGAGGTAGTAAGCGTTGCGAAACTAAACCACAAGTAATCAACCCATCGACCGAGCGGCATTTCCGCGGTGGTTCCAGGAACTCTGTATGCCCACGGATCAAGGACAGCGATCCGTTGGTGAATCGTCGCAAATGCAATACCAATGAGAAGGTAACTCGCGGCACCGAAATAAAGTCGGGCTTCGCCGTGCGTTTTGCGACTGAGCGCAGCATGAGCCATGGTGATTGCGGCGATCACATTCGCTCCAGCCATGATGAATCCCGGGATGACATGGTCGTGCAGCGAAGGGTCATAGCCTTCGCTCGCAAGCATGCCAATCGCAATGACGCTCGGTAGCAGTACCAACAGTGCCCAAAATCTTCCGCCAACAAAGTAGGCGGCAGTTGTGTTTGCAATGGTCACAAAGATCGACGCGGACATCGGGGGGAACGTGTCCGCCCGCGCAGTCAGCGGCACGGTGCAAATACCCACCAGTAGGAATGCCAGGATCATCAAGCCCGTCTTAACTCGTGGCAGTGGATGCATACTCATGAAAGACTACCGCGAAATCGTGGCAAATCCGTGCGTCTCCATATTCGCGCCGTCCCCCCGTCCCCCGCGCGATCACGCTTTCGCCTGGTCCCGAACTCCCGCTTTCGCCTGACCATCCGCTCCCGCGGCGCCAAAAACAGTGCCGGAGTCCCAGCATTTCAGCTCGGACTCCGGCATGGATCGATCGGTTACACGAAGCGTCTCGATCATTCGCGCCGGCGGCGACTGGCTGTGAATCCTGCGAGGGAAATCAGCGCAATCGCACCAGGCGTTGGGACGGGAACAAAGCCGATGTCCATGTTGTCCATTCCAAGAAAGTTCGAATTGGCGCCTGGACCCACCGGCGAAATGGTGATCCGCGTGATCGCGGCATCGTTCGACCAGAACCCTGCGAATGTGTCCATTCCACTCACGCTGCGCACGAACTGCGTGCCATCAGAGAGCGCCAAGATGACGTAGCCCGAAACTGGATTGCCAATTGCGTTTGAGAAGAAGTAATCCGCTCCGATTCCATACACCTGACCGGAACCGAATTCCACGGAGATCGCTCGTCCGGCCTGTGCTGCGTGGAGCGAACTGTCACGAGAGTCAAGGCCTCCGATCGCGCTCGCCGTCCACGCGCTTTCTGACCCGATCCCCCCTACGAAACTACTAGCTGTGTATCCGGGAGTGATTGTTGAGAAATCCTCGCGGGTGACCGCCGCGTCGCCGTGCATGGTCGCCCATATGGCAAATGTCACTCGCGAGTCGCATACGGTGATGGAAGCAAGCGCCGGGGAAGCCGCTATCGCAGACGCAACTACTCCAATGAATAATCTGGATCCGAACATCTGGGAATCCTTGGAAGAGGTTTGAAATGATGGAGTGCCTCAAACGGGAAACGGCAGCCATCGTGGGTAACGCCCGGAATATGCCGCGGTACTGATGGCCCGCAAGTATCCCTTTGCTCAAACTGCACTTATGAATGTCACGTGCGTGTCATAACCGCAGCGGTAGCGCGTCGTTCATCGATCCACACACTGCTCCGATCATGCTCTGTGACGTTAGTTGCACGGTCCCCACGCACCGAGCAGTAGCCCAAGGTCTGCGCCAGTAACGAGACCGTCATGATCAAGGTCGCTCTGGGCAATTGGTAGTCCCCAGTCGCCGAGCAGTAGGCCGAGGTCGGCGCCGGTAACAGCGCCATCAAGGTTGACGTCGCCCATGCATGGCGGCGGCGGCGGTGTTTCCCCGTTGATCTCAATGACCGCCAAGTGCAGATAGGTTCCGCCGGAGTCGGGCATGTCGTTCCAGGTGCCCTGGACTCCGAACATTTCCGCAACATCCTCACCGCTCCCGGCATTGTTCGGCTCGCCGCCGCTCCAGTTGGTGTAGTTCGTCGGGGTGCCGTCCGGCCACACGAAGGCGCCTTCGTTGGTGATGTCGTTGAAGCCGATCCATAGGCGCTGCGTCGTACCGCCGTAATTACCGAAGTTCTGGTGGATGAAGTCATTCTCGGACTGATCCGCAATGGATGCCAAGTGGCCGCCGAACATTTGCGCCGTCGCTTCCGCCGCCGCCCACGATGCAACATTGAGGCCGATATATCGATGTCCGTTCACCGGATTGGTGACATCCACGAGAGGGGCCACCGCGCCCACAGTGAATGAACCAGATCCAAATCCTGTAACTGAGTACGCGCCCACACGAATGGTGTATCTGCTTCCCGCACTTGCCCCGAATTGCAACTTACTCTGCAGCGAGCAACTGTCATCGTTGCACGCGAGGGTGGAGTCGAGAGCCGGGCATCCGCAGCCGGGATACACCGCCATCTTCGTGTCGAGCGTTGTTCCGCCGCAGAGGGCTACTTCGACCAAGCCACTCGACGGCGCGGTCCAGCAGAACCAGACATCATTGAAGATCTGATTCACGCTGAAGAAGAGGCACGCAGCATCGGCATTGCCATCGGTAGTTGCGCCGATGGTGCTGAATTGAAATGTTCCATAGCCGGCGATTGGTGTTGCAGCCGAACACGCGTCGTTCTGTGCGTTGGCTGTTGAGCATGCAAAGACGGCGCATACTGCGATCGCGAGATTGCTAGGGACAATCCCGGACACGTGGATCTTGTTCATGATGTGCATTCCTGCTGCTTGAGACCACTGAAGTCCATCGACTGATGCCGCGGCGCAGATGAGGAGTGTGCCACAGACTGCTTGCAATTACTCAAAAATTCCTCCAAAAATGACCAATGATCTTTTGGTGTGGGTTCGGGGCGGGCGAGGCGGGGTGCCTCCGCAAGTGGGGCGCGACACGGCAATCATGGCCTGCTAGTAGCAAACAAATCAGCCTTAAATACTGCACCTGGGACCATTGTCCTTAAATAATCAATGAAATTTCCTTGCGCCGCCCAATTCCAGCGCCACAGTGTCTCCGGTGGCGAGTTGAGAAATGGGCGGTGCTTAGGCACCGGTTGGCTTCATAGTCCGTTCCCCTTGCTCCTCACTTCCCTTTCCCTATATTTGGAGTTCCCCTCAATGCGTACCGTCTTCGCATCCGTATCGTTTGCTCTGGTTGCTGCCGTAACTGCCAATGCAGATGTGGTTATGTCGCAACAAAACTTTAACAACCTCAACCTCGGAAATCTCGCTACCGACACCACTGGCGTCGCCGCTGGCCAGGGTGGTTGGTACATCTTTAACTCTTCCACCCAAGCTGGAACGGGTGCTGCCAACTATCAGATCGTTGCCGACCCCAATGCTGCGAACAGCAACGGAACCGTTGCGCACAACGGCGGCCAGGTCCTCCAGATGCAGGCTGGCACCACCGCTACTGGGAACAACGTAACGCGCTTCGCGTTTAACGATGATGTCCACAACGCAATGGCGTCGAATCCCGTTGGAAACAACATCTTCACGATGAATTATGACTTCTACATGGACGGCGGCAGCACGACCAGCACCAACCGCTATGGAAACTATCTTTATGACGCGACTGGTACCAAGATCCTCGCTGGTATCACGATGCAGAATAGTACTGGTCAGTTCTACCTGCTCAGCAACTACAACAACGCCGGCACCGTCGGCAACTTCTCTTTCAGCACCGGTACTTCGGGCATCCTTGCGCGAAACACGTGGTACACATTTCAGTACACGTTTAATTCGACTACTGGTCGTACAACGGCTGGCTTCTCGAGCGACGGCGGCGTAAACTTCACATCGTTCTACGTCGACGGCGCAGCTGCGGGAACTCTCGCTGACGAGTATGACCTGATCGGTTCGGTCAACTCTGGCACTGCGGCTCAGGGCACGACCCTTGGCTTCTATGACAACATCAACGCGTACACTAGTCCAGCTCCAGGCGCCATCGCCTTGCTCGGTCTCGCTGGATTCATGAGTCGCCGTCGTCGATGAGTAGATGAGGCTCAAATAGCTTTGTAATTGACCAGCGCCCCGTCGTAAGACGGGGCGCTGTCTTTGCAAGAGAATGCCAACAAGTATTCATGACTGCACTCGCCACAGCGCACACGCGCGAATCCCAGTCCACGTCAGTCGCGGACATCGTCCGGATCGCCGAGGCGGTAGCTGGAATTACGGATT
>CANJHD010000098.1 GCA_947474065.1 Planctomycetaceae bacterium | reverse complement strand
TTCCATTGCGGAACTGCTGCCGCGCCAAACAGTGTGCGTGATTTCAGAATTGTCTGAAGTGCTTGAACAAGGACGGGGCTACTGGGAACGCGTGAATGATGGGCAGGGGGTGCTTTCGCCGCAGGCACTCTTCAAGTCGCTCGGCGCACGCTGCCATGCGATGGTTGACATCAACGGGTTCAGTTCCACGAATGCGTCTGCCCGCGTCGTTTCCTTGCCAGCGATCACGCTTCCTGCATTTGACGATGAGGTTGCGCAGGCGTTCGCCGAACTTGGCGAACTGTCGAAGCGTGTGCCAACATCGTTGTGCTGCGATACGGAAGGCGAACTCGCACGTGCGCGCGAGTTGCTTGAAGAACATGCGCGCTCTGCCAAACTTGGAACGCTGCGCCAGCATGTTCACCGTGGATTTATTTGGGAGAGTGACAAGCCGTTTGCAGTTGTGCCGCAGCATGAAGTGTTGCATCGATTCGGGGTGCGCCGTCGTGTGCAGCGCGTTGGTGCGGCCACAACCCGTGACGCATTCATGCAGTTCAGCGCGGGCGACTATGTGGTGCATCGTGATCACGGCATCGCGCGCTTTCATGGACTGCAGTTGATTGGCGGTGGCGAAGAGGAATTCCTCACTTTGGAATTCGAAGGCGGTGCAAAGATCCATGTGCCCGCGTCCAAGATTGACCTTGTTCAGAAGTACATTGGCTCTGGCGCGGCGCGGCCAACGCTTGCAACAATCGGCGGAAAGCGTTGGAAAGCGCAGAAGGAACGCGTTCAAGAGGCGGTCCGCGATATGGCGGGCGAAATGTTGCGCATTCAGGCAGCGCGTGAGGCAAGCGCTGGAATTCGATTCCCGGAAGACACGCCATGGATGCATGAATTTGAGGCAGATTTTGCGTGGACTGAAACGGAAGACCAGCTGACGGCGATCGCTGCGGTGAAGCGTGATATGCAATCGGCGCGACCGATGGACCGGCTGATTTGCGGCGATGTTGGATTCGGCAAGACGGAGGTCGCCATTCGTGCGGCATTCAAGGCGGTCGAAAGTGGGCGGCAGGTAGCGGTATTGGTGCCAACAACCGTGCTTGCTGAGCAACATGAACGCACCTTTCGTGATCGATTCCGTGCGTATCCATTTCGCATTGAGAGCCTCTCGCGCTTCAAGACCGCCGCAGAGAGCAAAGTTGTGTTGGCGGACCTCGCCGCGGGTAAGGTTGACGTAGTCATTGGCACGCACCGCATTCTTAGTAAGGATGTTGCGTTCGCAGACCTTGGCTTGGTGATTGTTGATGAGGAGCAGCGGTTCGGCGTTGAGCACAAGCAGCGACTGTTGGCGTTTCGATTGTCCGCGGATGTTCTGACGCTCAGCGCCACTCCGATTCCGCGCACGCTGCACATGAGTCTTCTGGGCATTCGCGATATCTCCAGCCTCACCACCGCACCGCTCGACCGTCGCGCCATTGTCACTGAGGTGATTCCGTGGAACCCGCGCCGCATTCAGCAGGCGATTCGCCGCGAACTCGCGCGCCAGGGGCAGGTGTTCTTTGTGCACAACCGCGTCAATGACATCGAGAAAGTGGCTGCTGAAGTGCAGGCCATGGTGCCTGACGCGCGCGTCTTGATCGGCCATGGGCAGATGACGCCAACCATGCTTGAGGAAGTCATGCTCAAGTTCATGCGCCACGAGGCGGACATTTTGGTGTCAACCACGATCATCGAGAGCGGCATCGACATTCCGATTGCAAACACCATGGTGATCCATGACGCGAATATCTTTGGACTCGCGGAGTTGCACCAATTGCGCGGGCGAGTGGGACGGTCGAAGCATCGTGCCTATTGCTACATGACGCTGCCGCAGGATCGCGTCATGACGGAAGACGCTATGAAGCGATTGAAGGCGATCGAGGATTACTCGATGCTCGGCGCAGGATTTCGAATTGCTATGCGCGATTTGGAAATTCGCGGCGCTGGCAATCTCCTGGGCGCGGAGCAAAGCGGGCACATCGCTACGGTCGGTTACGAGATGTACTGCCAGCTGCTTGAGCAGGCGGTGGGGGAATTGCGTTCCGAGGATCGTGTGGTGCCGAGCGACACCATGCTTGACATCGGTATCGCGGCCAGCATTCCGCGCGGCTATGTTCCGAGCGATCTGCGACGCATGGAGGCATACCGGCGCATTGCCATGGCGAAGGATCCTTCGCAACTCGCCAAGGTGCGCGCGGATCTTGAGAGTGCGTACGGCGCTCCGCCTGCCGCAGTGCAGACGCTCCTTGACTTGGCCGATGTTCGTCTGGCCGCCACCATCATGGGCGTGCGCAGCGTTGCGCGCCGTGAACAAGATGTGGTTTTCCGCACCGTTGATCCGGGTGCGCTCGAGTCACGTCTTGCGGGAATCCAAGGAACCGTTCGTGTTGTCGGGCAGCCCGATGAGCACGGAGTGGTTGATGTCTATCTCCGACCATCGAAGGCGTTTCTCACACCGAAGCCGCTGCTGCAAGTGTTGCGGCGTCGCTTGGTTGGCGAATAATTATAAAAAAGGACCGACCGCGTGCAGGCGTGGAGCACGCGGTCGGTTGCTGTCGATCGTTGCGGTCGACGGTGGGTAATCAGTGATTCCGACGGCGTGCGCGGCCGCCGATGCTTCCTGCAGCCATGAGCAGGGCGATTGCGCCTGGAGCTGGCGTGACCGTTACGGGAAGTACGGTGCCAGTGACGGTGACATCGTCAAACTTCCAGTCGGCCTTTGATCCAGTAGCCATGTAACGCTTGCCGGATGTGGCTACGAATGCATTGGCATCCGGAGCATGGATGGACATGACGCGGAATTGGAAGTCTGCATTGTTGTTTGCTTCGGCAACAGCGCTGAGATCGAAGGTGAACAACTGGAAGCTCTTGCCCGCGGCAACCTTGTAGCAGCCGTCGTTTGCGAGTCCGGCGGTGATGAAGTTCAGGCCGCCATCGATGGAGTATTGGAACTGAGCCCAAGCACTCGACCGGGCACCATTCAACTGCAGGTAGCTCACGCCAATGCCATTGAACCCGGTGGTGTCTGATGCGAAGAGCAGTCCATCGTGCCCGGAGCGGGTGACGGTTGCATCGAAGTTACTGACGTCGAGGGCAAGGTTGGTACTCAGATCGGCCGCGACGCGCGCAGTCTTCGACTTCTTGGCCTTGGCGACAGCAGTCGTACTGAGGTTCGTATCGATAGCGATGGTTTCGCCGTTGCCGGTGCTGGCAGCGGTGTTCGCGTCGTTGAAGTTCCAGGTAGTCACAACGGCGCCTTGTGCGCCATGTGCAAGCACGGCAGCGGTGCTTGCGATCAGTACGGCTTTAATGTTCATCGACATGGTTCGTTTCCAGAGTCTTCAGGGTCGAACGTGAGCACTGTCCGGAAGGAGAGGGATGCTCGTGATCACGGGGAAGGGTTCCGTGACACCCTTAGAAGCGAGATCGTGCGGTCGGCTGTATCACGGTCATTTGAGGAATTCGGGGTTTTTATCAAGGTCCAAATAATCTTTGCGATCATTGGGGAAAAACTTCCCATTCCCATAGATGTGTCACCAAGCCCGTCCATACTGATTGCAGTTAGGAGAGGCGTCATGCGGCGCCTCACGCATGGACGCACTGGGCGCGTTGGTTTCGGACGAACCGAAGGCCAATCGAACCCTGAACCAAGAAGGAGCGACACGATGGCGAATCTCAATAAAGTGATGCTGATTGGAAACTTGACGCGCGACCCGGAACTCAAGCACACGCCCGGCGGTCAGCCGGTGTGCGAGTTCGGATTGGCCGTCAACCGTAAGTACCGCACCAAAGAAGGCGAAGACCGCGAAGAGACCACCTTCGTCGACTGTGAAGCATGGGGCAAGCAGGCTGAAGTACTCAAGCAATACATGAGTAAAGGCAAGCCCGTGTTTATCGAAGGTCGGCTGAAGTTAGATACGTGGGAAGATAAGGAAGGCGGAAAGCGTTCAAAGATGCGAGTCGTCATTGAGAACTTCCAGTTCCTTGGTACCGCGGGTGGTGGCGGCGGCGGTGGTGGTGGTGGCGGAGAGCGCTACGTCAGCGAAGAGGGCGGATCGTCTGCTCGCTCCGGTGGCCGTGGCGGCAACTCTGGCTCATCAAATGCCGGCGGAGCCCAGCACCAGGATGTACGAGAAGAGGAAATTCCATTCTGATCCGTGTGCGCCCTGTGGGGCGTGCAACGGCTATCGGAACCAAGATGTACGCCGCGGAGGCTCCTGAACGGGGCTTTCCGCGGCGGCGTCTTTCTGTCATAATGCGCGGCTCGCCTCGCTTCCGACCAAGCGGTCGGTTGCCTTCCAAAGGTTGGGCCCCGAGGCAGCCCTAACTTGACGCGGCATAGCCGCAAAAGGACAGCGTCATGGCATCAAAGAAGATTGAGCTCCTGCTCAACCGCACCATCGAAAATCTGGGACTCGTCGGAGACGTCGTCAAAGTGAAGCCTGGCTTCGCACGCAACTATTTGCTGACGCACGGTTTCGCAGAGGCTCCTACCGCAGAGAAGATCGAGGCTCTGAAGGGTCGCCGCGCGCAGGCGCAGGCGGAACTTTCAAAGCTCCGTTCCGAGCGCGAGGCACTCATGGCCCGCATGGAAGGCGCCGCGATCAAGTTGATCCGCAGCGTGAACGATCAGGGCGTGCTGTACGGAGCCGTCACCCAGCGCGATATCTCCGATCAGCTAGTCGCTGACGGATTTCTGGTCGACATGCGCGCCGTTCGTCTGCAGAACCCAATTCGACGCATCGGTCAGTACAGCTGCCTGATTCAGCTTGACCGCGACCTCAAGACGGAACTCACGATCGATGTGCTTCCGGATCGCGCCCTCGAGAACTTCACCGCAGCGGCTGCCGCTGCTGAGGCTCCTGAGGAGGAGGCTCCGGTCGCCGACGAGCCGGCCGCTGCTGCCGAGGAGCCGAAGAAGGGCAAGAAGTCCAAGAAGGACTGACGGCCGTTTGAACGCCCGCCCCCTTTCCGATCCGGAGAGGGGGGAAAGCCTGATTCGAAAGGATCTGGCCAAATACTGATCCCATAACGCGCCACCCAACCGGGTGGCGCGTTATCTTTGCTGTTTCGATGCCCACCAAAGCGCCGATGTTGAAGACACGTTCGGAACGCGCACCGCATGGCGGCAGTGCGAGTTCCGGCCCAGCGCCGCGTACGGTCGCGATGGCTGGCATTTTAGATGTTCCGCCGACTTCAGCTCAGGACGAGCAAGGCGACCTCTCCATGACGACAGCAGTAATTTCCAAGCGCGAAACGCTCCCGAGCACGCGTAGTTCCGTCACGCACAAATTCGCCATCAACGGGCATGAGGGCTACCTAACGGTTGGCCTCTTTGCAGATGGTCGACCCGGTGAACTCTTCATCAAGATGAGCAAAGAGGGTTCGACGCTCTCCGGTCTCATCCAAGGTTTCTGCCGTGCGTTCAGTTTGGTTCTGCAGCACGGTCTCCCGGCAGCTGAGGCTGCGGAACGATTCCGCGGCATGCGCTTTGAGCCAATGGGAGCCACGAGCAATCCTGATATCCCGGAAGCGCTGAGCATCCTTGATTACGTAGCGCGCTACATCCTGCATCACTACGGTGAATGATTGACCGCGCCGGCGTGCGCCGGACTCCATCCGAATCTATAAACAAACAGGCCGCACATCACACGATGCGCGGCCTGTTGAATTCACTGCGAATGGCAGCGGAGGATCACTCCTCGCTGGTGGCTGGGGCGTCCTCGCGGAGCTTGACCTCGTCGGCCGTGCGCTGGGCGGCTTCGACGTTCGACATCTGCTCGTCGGTGAGCTCATCGTTACGAACGATGAGCGCGCGGAGCATCTTTTCGCTGAGTCGGCAATCGCGCTCGATTTCCTTCACCTTGCGGGTGTCGGCCGTGAAGCGTGACAGGAAGTAGACGCCGCGCTTGTTGCCCTTGACGTCGTAGGCGAGCCGACGCTCGTCCCACTTCACCAAACTGCACAGGGTGGCGTCGCCCTTTGAGAGGCACTCCTTGATGTGGTCAATCGCCGCCGTCAGGTCAGCTGATGCCGCCTGCGGGAAGAGGAACATCGCCTCGTACTTTCCGTTTCGAATCTCTGTAGTTGTCATTTGGTTTCCTTAGTTGAGTGACTGTTGTTGCTATCGATGGCCGCGCCGCGCGTGGCCTTGGTGTTGAAACGATTCATCGCCTCCTGGAGTCCTTTGGTCGCCCACACTTCAGCTGCTTGCGCGGCTTCCGTCATGGACGCGTCCGCCAGCGGTTGCTGGTCGGGCGAGAACTTCCCAAGCACATAGTCAGACTGCGGGATGCGTCCTGGCAGATCGATTCCGATCCGCAAGCGCGCCCAATAGTTTGACCCAAGCTTGAGTCCGATGTCGGTGAGCCCGTTATGCCCGCCACTTGAGCCGTCCGGACGAAGCCGGATGGAGCCGCAGGGGAGGGCCAGGTCATCGACGATCACCAGAAGATCCTTTGACGCCTCGAGCTTGAAGAACTGCAGCGCCTCGAGGACCGAGCGTCCTGAGAGGTTCATGAAAGTAGTCGGCTTGAGAAGAATGCACTTCTCGCCACCGATCTCCGCATCTGTCAGCAGTCCGGCAAACTTGGATTTCGGTGCCGCGTCCGGCGCAAAGCGTCGGGCAAGGCGATCGACCACGCTGAAACCCACATTGTGGCGGGTTCCTGCGTATTCGCTTCCGGGGTTTCCAAGTCCGACGATGAGCTTCATAGTTCGCTCGCTGCTGGCGTATCGGAGTGTTCATGCTGCTCGCGACACGGTGTCTTGAGCCTCTGCAAAC
>CANJHD010000097.1 GCA_947474065.1 Planctomycetaceae bacterium | reverse complement strand
TTGAATAGCGAACGCAATGGCAAAGATCACCATGCCAGCAGTTGTTGCGCGCCGCCATCGATAAACGAGACCAAGGAGCAGAAACACAATGGCTCCAAGGAACACCAACCATGCGCGGCTCAGATTGCCGTTGCGGAAGTACCAACCCTCCCACTCGAGGCGTTCCGCTGGCGGGTAGATCGACGGCACGAGCGTCGGCAGAAGCGTGGCGATCGCCTTCACGCGCGCGTTCACTGCCGTTGCATCACCTTTCTGCCATGCCATGACAAAGGCGCGCCAATCGGCGGCAAGTTGCCGCTGCTTGGCTTCGTCAATACCGGGCACGGCGTTCATTGGTCGGTCGCGCACGGCGGCTGGCAGCGTGGCTGGGTCAGCACCGAGCAACATGATGTCACCAATCGAAACCCATGGTTTATCAAGCGCTCCGTCAGCGGGAGGAATGACGCGCAGCGATCCAAGCAGGAACGACGGATCTTTCACCGACAACGCACCCTTGATGGCGTCCATTTCCTTTGCGGTGCGGATGAGGTCGCCTTCCATCGCTTGCAATTCCGTACGCACTGGCGGAAGGTTGAGGACTTTCTCAGAGATCAGACCGCTCGCTTCGAATGCTCGCATGCGTTCGGCGATTGCGGGGTCTGCGCGAAGTGCCGCTTCCGAAATACGCGCGCGCACTTCGCGGTTCTTGACATAGATCACATCGGCGTCGTCGTAAGCGCCCGCGCGAAAGAGAAGGTCAAAGTAAGTGAAGTCCGAGCCCTGCCCGCCGATGGTGCGCGGACCGGTGACGAACTGCATCTGCTGATTTGCATAACTGCCGAAACTCTTCAGTCGACCGTCAGAGAACACAGCGACGCGGTCGAGCGGAGTGAGGTCCACCTGCTCATGAAATGGACGATCGTCAGCGCGCACCGGTGCGCACGCCAAGAGCGCCACCACGGCAACAAGCAACATGGAACAGCATGCGGACAACGAGCGTTGTGAGAGATCACGCATGGACAGACTCCGAATGGTGCTTTGCAAACGAGGGGCGCCGGCCTTCAGCCTTGGCGCGCGCGATCTCTTGAAGAACAAGTCGTTCGTTGCGGCGCTTGATGACGGGCTTCACATAGAACGCGTAGATCATGCCAAGGCATGCCACCATGCAGCCAATGAGCTGCACCCACACGCCGTGGCGATTACCAACGCCAAGCACCGTGTAGTTGAGACCGGCGCTCGCCATGCCGCCTTGGCGCGCTTCTTCGGGTGGATCCCACTGACTCTGGAAGAATGACATTCCGTCATGCTCCACGGGTTCATTGACGCTCAGGCGCTCGGGGGCACCCCACGTGCCGCCCGCTTCCTGGAAGCGCACCACACTGGTGTAGTTACGAATGCTGGAACTCTGACCGGAGAAGCCGCCCACTTCGGTGGTCAACTCGAATGTCTCAAGTGCAACGGGAGCAGGAAGCGGCTGGCGCTGCCGAGAGAAGAGCACTTCCAGCGCGGTGCCGTCAGCAAGCGTGATGGTGCTCGGCGAGAGCCAATAGCGGCGCAACACATCTTGCGGACGATCGAATACATAGGGGTGGTACGCGAGCCATTCCGCGCGTGAGGCGGGCGCAGCGCCTGATGCTGTTGCCTCCGCGGCGGTCTTGGTTGGGAGCAACTGATTCAAGCGCATCATGGAGAACAATTCGTGTGCGTCGCGCTGACGTTGTGACTGCGGCACGACGAACGGCTTCGATTCTTCAACGGCGTTGGGCATCCAATCCGTAACCGTCAACTTCACGCCAGCAGCAAGTTCAACTGGCGTGCGCGGCGTGACTTCAATAATCCGGGCTTCCGGACGACCAAGCGAATCAACCAGACGCAGTCGGCCTTTTTCTGGGCCTGCTACGAGTAACGCAAGGGCGAGGCCGTTTCCTGGGCGATATTCCACTTCAAGTGATTTGTCAGTGAAGCTCTCGCCGCCTCGCTTCATGGCCGCCATTGGATCTTCACCGGGCGCCAAGTCGCGGCTCATGGTTGCATCGCTGAATGTCCAGCGGCGGAATTCACCGGAGGGCGTTCGCAGTTCAAGAATGGCTACTGAAAGCTCACGGCCTCCAATTGGCAGATCATCCTGCACCGCCACCACGCGGTAGGCGTATCCGGAATCCACCGGACCGATCGGGCGCCATTGCGCGTCCTTGTCGGTCAGCGCGGCGTCCTTCACGGACTCGGTGAGCGTGATGTTGCGCGATGGAACGCGGAACACAAGAGTCGGTTGTGCCAGCAGCGGAGCTACTTGTTCCTCATCGGATATTTGACGAATGGCAAGAACGCCACCGTCGGCACTTCGCTTCTGTGGGTCGGAAGCAACGAGGCGGTACTGCGCTGATCGACCCTCGGTATCGGAAACGTCAACGGCTGCCACTGCATTGGGTGCAGCATCCGTTCCGCCCGGTATCAAGCGCGTGCGCATCTGCCCATAGCGCAGATAGCCGGTTGCTTCGAAGACGACGCTCGGTGCTGGATCATCAGCTGCCGCAGCAGGAATGGTTACGCGGAGTGAGCGCGGCTCGGCGCTCTCTGCGGAAGCAAGGAAGACCTCGTTGAGGTCCGGGACATAGTCGTTATAAAGAGGAAGCCCTTTGATTGGGCGTTCCACCCAGCGTGTTGATCCGGGGCGGCGAACGTAGAGCGCCCAACTCTTTTCCAGGTCATTCTTCAGGTAGAAATCGGGTTGCGGGCAGTAATCAAGTGCCACAAAGAGGCGGGTATCGATGATCGGCTTCCCGGTTTCCTTCACCGCTCGCTTCACTGGCTGCGACTTGTCTTGCGTGAAGATCAGGTCTTCGGTGTATTCCGGATAGCCAGCGATCACTTGGCGCATGAAGCGGCGGTCGGGCGCTGTGATCATCAGGTTGACGCTGTATGCGCGCTTGCCGACATCGGCGCCTGAGCGAAGTTCCCACGTTGGGTCGATCGACTGCACCTCTATGTCGTAACGATCCGCGCCCTGCCCCACAGTGAGTTTGCTGCCCGGCATCGCCACGATCGTTCCGGTTGCAATGAGTTCCGATGCGGGACCATCCTTCGCAGCGATACCAATAGTGACAGTACGGCGGACGACGGGAGCTTCGCCCTCGACTTTCGTGCCGAAGTAAATGACGCTGCCGATGATGAGCGTGATGATGCCGGAGTGAATCATCCACACGCCGAGGTTCACTACGCGCAGCGGAATGCGACGCACGGTGGTGGTGACAAGAGTGACGGCGATGAGCGACATCAACAGATCAAATGGCCACCAATGGAACCATTCGAATTCGGTCATCTCAAAGGGGCGCCACTGCCGCAACTGCGCGTGCACCCATGCGTCGGGGTGGAAGATATTTGGATGCACCGGATAGAGAATGCCAGCGGACCCAACCGACATGTATGCAAAGAGAAGCGCAAGCAGCACGATGCCGAAACGAACGCTGCTGAAGAGGTCGAGGATTGGTCGGATCAGTAAGTTCATGGCATTCTGGGGTTGCGGGATGCTGCTCGCATGCGTGGGGTGCTGCAATCGTATGCAGCGGAGCGTCAATTCGGCGGACGAGATGTACATGGAATTAGCGGCATCGCGCACCAATTGCTGCGTATGATGCGCACCCCACAAAGGAACTATCTATGAATACCACCAATACATTGCTTCGATCCATTACGGCGTCCGTAGCCCTCGCCTTCATGTCAGCCGCTATTGCGCAAGAGCCTGCGGCTCCGGCGACCGCTGCTCCAGAAGCCCCGGCGACCCAAGCACCCGCTGCTACTGGGCCCGTCTTTGTGCTGATTGACACCAACAAGGGCAACATCGTCCTTGAACTTGATCCGGTCAAGGCGCCAATCTCAGTTGAGAACTTCCGTCGCTACGTAAAGGAAGGCTTCTACAACAACACCGTCTTCCATCGCATCGTGCCGAACTTTGTTGTGCAGGGCGGCGGGTTCGACGAGAAGTTTGTTCAGAAGAAGACAAATGAGCCAATCAAGAACGAGTGGACCAACGGGCTGAAGAACAGCCGAGGTTCCATTTCGATGGCGCGCTTGCCGTCGCCGGACAGCGCGACGAGCCAGTTCTTCCTGAATCTGAAAGATAATCCCGCGCTCGATGGTGGCAACGGCCCTGGCTACGCGGTGTTCGGAAAGATCGTTGTCGGCATGGATGTGCTTGACGCCATGGGCGCCATTCGACCAGGCCCGGCCGAGGCAACCGACCAGACTGGGACAAAGCGGATGTTCCCGGATGTTCCGTCGGAGAAGGTGGTAATGAAGTCCGCTGCGGAGATTGATGCAAGTGCTGCAGCGAAGATGATCGCTGAGGCGAAGGCGGCAGCGCCGGCACCAGTGGCTCCGGCGACTGGGGCAAATCCTGCTGTCGTGAAGCCAGCGGTGCCAGTTGCACCAGCGGCACCGGCTGCGCCAGCGGCGCCAGCCGCGAAGTAATTGCAGTGTGGGCGGTACTCCGCTCGGGCTGACGCTTCGCATGTTTGGATTGACTCGGTCGATTCGTTCGAAATATCACGGCGCGGCGCCATTCAGGCCCGCGCCGTGTTTCTTTCACGCCCGTATCCTGCCCGTCCCATGGCAACTGACTACCTGAAGCGATTCGGCATCGCGCGCGACCCGCGCCTCCTTCCCCGCAATGTGAAGACCGCCACCCTGCTCGCTGAAGGAAAGGCGATCGACAGCCTTGAACCAGCGACCGGCAAGATCCTCGGGACCATTCGGCTCGATAGCGCGAAGGACTATGAACGCGCCGTCCGCGCCGCGCGCGAAGTGCAGCCAGAGTGGGCGATGCTGCCGGCGCCGAAGCGCGGCGAAATTGTGCGCTTGATCGGCGAGGCGTTCCGCGCGCAGAAGGATCAACTGGGCGAATTGGTGGCGCGCGAGATGGGCAAGATCTATGCAGAAGGTCTTGGCGAGGTGCAAGAGTGCATCGACATCGCGGACTTCTCGCTGGGGCTTTCGCGACAGCTCTACGGCCTTTCAATGCACAGCGAACGCACGCGCCACCGTATGTATGAGCAGTGGCATCCGCTGGGAACGATCGGCATCATCACGGCGTTCAACTTCCCTGCTGCCGTGTGGGCATGGAACGCGATGCTCGCTGCAGTTTGCGGCGACACCATGATCTGGAAGCCGTCGCTCATCACGCCGCTGACTGCAATCGCAATGAACAAGGTGGCGCACGATGTGATGCGCTCGCAGGATGTGTTCGTTCCGAAGTGCGGGCGCGCAGAAGATGTGTTTGGCCTAGTGATCGGCAGCGATGCCGAGGTGGGCGAGACGATGCTTGCGGATCGACGCCTGCCGCTTATTAGTGCGACTGGCAGCACCCGCATGGGTCGACGCGTGGGCGAGGTAGTGGGCAAGCGTCTTGGACGCACGCTCCTTGAACTTGGCGGCAACAACGCGATCATTGTGATGCCGGATGCGGACATGGATCTTGCGGCGCGCGGCGTGCTATTTGGCGCGGTCGGCACTGCTGGTCAGCGCTGCACCACTACTCGGCGACTCATTGTTCACAAGGATGTTGTTGGTGAACTGACGAAGCGCCTTGTGAAGAGTTACAAGAGTGTGCCGATTGGCGACCCGATGAAGAAGGGAACGCTGATGGGGCCACTGATAAATGCGCGCGCAGTGGAGAACATGCGCGCGGCCATCGTGCGCGCCGAGGCCGAAGGATGCAAGGTGCTTGCTGGTGGTACGGCAGGTATCGATCGTTTCCGAAAGAAGGCGGGCAACTTTGTGGAGCCGACCTTGATCTCGGTGCCGCGCGGTGTGGTGCCGGGCATCTGCTGCGAGGAGACGTTCGCGCCGATTCTCTACATCTTCACGGTTGATTCATTCGACCAAGCACTCGCCATCAATAACGGCGTGGATCAAGGGCTTTCGAGCGCGGTCTTTACTGACAGCGTGCGCAGCGCAGAGCGATTCCTCTCTGCTGAAGGAAGCGACTGCGGCATTGCCAATGTGAACATTGGTACGAGCGGCGCGGAAATCGGCGGAGCGTTCGGCGGCGAGAAGGACACTGGCGGTGGGCGCGAATCGGGCAGCGATAGTTGGAAGCAGTACATGCGTCGGCAGACGTGCACCGTGAACTGGTCGAAGGATCTACCGCTTGCGCAAGGCATCGTGTTCGGCTGATTGCGCTGGCAATGGCAAGGAGAAATCGCTATGGCACTTGATCGAGATCAACTCGCAAAGCGTGCTTCGCGTGAACTGCGCGATGGCTATTACGTGAACCTTGGAATTGGAATTCCAACGCTTGTGGCAAACCATGTTCCAGCGGGCATGACGGTTTGGCTGCAGTCGGAGAACGGCCTGCTCGGAATGGGGCCATTTCCGAAGGATTCTGAGGTAGACGCGGATCTTGTGAATGCGGGCAAACAGACGGTCACGGCTGTGAAGGGCGCAAGTTTCTTCTCAAGCGCTGACAGCTTTGCGATGATTCGTGGCGGGCACATTGATTTGGCCATCTTGGGTGCGATGGAAGTCAGCCAAAGCGGCGACCTTGCTAATTGGATGATTCCGGGGAAATTGGTGAAGGGCATGGGCGGCGCGATGGACTTAGTTGCGGGCGTGCGGCGCGTGGTAGTGGTCATGGACCACTGCAATAAGAAGGGCGAGAGCAAGTTCATCCCGGCATGCACCCTGCCCCTGACTGGTCAGCATTGCGTGCACATGCTGATTACGGATCTTGCTGCGTTTGAGCTTGACCGCGAGGCGGAGTTGTTCCGGCTGCTTGAGACGGCACCGGGGGTCAGCGTGGACGAAGTGAAGGCCAAGACTGCAGCGACGATTTTGATCGACCGCGACGTGACGGTGATGGCTCTCTGAGGGCGTGCTGGGATTGCGTTGATGCAACACGCCTGTCTACTGGCCCGCATCCGCCTTACGAGGACGGCCGCTGAGCGCGGCCCTGTCCTCTCCGGCGCCTGCGGCCAGATCATGACTTTCCACAATCCCTGGCATCCAAGTGCCATCCGTGTGCGAGCCCCCGCAGTGAGCACGGGATCCTCGGTAAGCGGCGTGTGAAACTGAGAAGTCCGGCAGTTGGACGTACGCCCCGTGGGTGCCAACC
>CANJHD010000096.1 GCA_947474065.1 Planctomycetaceae bacterium | reverse complement strand
TAGTTGGAAGAAGAAAAAAGGCGCACCAACAGGCAGCGGTGCGGGCACATTCATGCCGATCGGCTTTGAATTGTTCGCAATGATGCGCAAGCTTTTTGTACCAGTGGACATCATCTGCGTTGTGCGGCAGAATCAGAAGTTAGAGAAGGGCAACTGGCGCAAGACCGCCGTTGAAGAGAACTTCTACCTGCGCGGATTCAACTACCTGTTCATCATGAAGAAGGTGGACGATGTAGTGCAGGGCGCCGGTACGCACGGAAATGCACCAGGGCGTGATCGCAAGTAAGGGTGGGGCTCGTTCCAAGACTGTTGCGATTCACGGCGAACACGCGTGAATCACGGCGACCACACGGTCGGTCGCGGAACCGCGCCGGCACCAGCATCGTTGCGCATGCGCGCATCGGGTGCTTGGCCCTGCGCCGTTGCTGCCATGCGCAGTAGGCGCCACGCATTTTCATCGCGCAGCGTTCGCAGTGCAGCAAGATCTGGATCCGTGGCAGCAGCAGTCACTAACTCTGTGCCATCGGCGGGCGCAGGTATTTCGCGACGCGCATCTTGCCACTCCGTGAGACGACGGATCATGTCTTGATCAACAATCTTCCAGCGATCGCACGCGCCGTCAAGAACGGCGGCGGCTGCATCGCTTGCTGTATCCGGACTGCCTGCAGCAGCAAGATCGGCTGCATCGCGCCAAGCGCTTCCATCAGCAAAGAACTGGGGGAACGTGGCTGCAAGCCATGCCGCGGTGAGCCGCTCGCCAAGCGCGGGGTCCATCGCAGAAATTGAGGCAATGGCGTCTCGCTGTGCATGGCGACGCGCCTTTCCGGCTTCATGGACGCGGGTGATGATTCCGCGCACTTCAGGCGCGTTGCGGAATGACTCCGGACTGCCATCGCGTCCTTCACGCTTGGCACGGACACCAAAGAGCAGGAAATCACGGAGGGCCTCGAGCCCGGCGTGGCGCGCTTCATCGGCGGTGGAGCGCAACTGATCAGCATGCGCGGAGAGCAGTACCAACGCGGCGTTCCGCTCCACTTCGTTATCGAGAGCCAGTGCAGAGGAAATCGGATCCGCATCCGACTCCCACAACGCTCCGAGGAGCCACGGTTGACGGAAGCGCTTCCAAGGGAGCGAGGCCCGCCGCGCAGCAGATACCGCTCGGGCAAGCAGAAATCGCCCGTCATCCTCTTTGAGACCAATAGCGATCGCCACCTCGCGGAACGTTTCATCATCTGCCTGACGGCGCTCGCCATCGGCTGCGAGCAACGACTGCAGGTATTCGCCGAGCGAACGTTCAAATGCCGTTGGATCTTCGGTGGCCCGATTGGCTGCTTCCGCTGACTTCGCTTCTAGGGCTCGCATCTGCTCGCGTTGTCGCACCAGTAATGCATCAATGCGGGCTTGATGGCGGTCCCAAATCTGCTCCACGAGTGGATCGTCATCCTTGGCACCCACGGCGCGCGCGGCAAGGTGAAAGTCGTCATGACTCATGCCGGGCGCAAGGAGCAACTGTTCAGCGATGGACTGGTCGGCGTTCCATGGCACTTCAGTGCGCTCACGGGAACTCCGGAAGATTGAGCGGCCAGCGGTGCGCACTACTCGGTCTGCGTTGCCAGCGCCCAACATCGGGACGAGCAGTTCGCGCATCTCATCGGAAGTGGTGGTGATGCACTTATCCAAGATGGCCTGCGTGCCATCGTCGATCTCGCGCTCGGCGGCCACGCGTAGTTTTTTAAAGGCTGCCACAGCTTTGGCTTGTTCCGTATCCATGCGCGCCTTCGTGCCGTCATCGGCGAGTACTTCGCCACGGTCAGCGGCGCTTAGGCGCGTTCGCTCGTTATCGATCTTCATGCGCACGAGTGCATTGAGAGCAGCGCGGGCATCATCAACGGCGTTGCGAGTCTGTGTTGCTCGACCGCTGCGCACGAGTGGGTGACGAGCATAGACATCAAGCATGAAGCGCCCGCCCTCAATGTAGGGATCGTTGCTCGTGCGACGGCGTTCATCGGCGGAAGTGAGCCGCGCAGCGAAATCAGCCGGCAAAGCGGCAGTCATAGCCGCAAGTCCTCGGCGATTCGCTTCGTCGACTTGGGTGAAGGCGCGGGCGATGGGGCGCATTCCCGCGCGTTCCGCGGCAGAGAGCGTAGCGGTGGCTTGGTTGTATGCGTCGCGTGCTGCATCACTCTCTTTGGCGTGCGATGCCAGTTGCTTCACGCTTTCGGCGGTAACCCCGGCGCTGGTGAGTGCCGTTAGTTTGCTGGCTGGCAAGGCAACCTGGGCGGTGGCAAGTTGTTCGGCCGCGCGCGAGAGTTCGCGGCGATACTCAGCCAATGCAGGCTCAACCGCAGCTTTCTGTGCAGCATCGAGCCCCAGCGTCCGCACTGATGTCTCAAGATTGAGCATGGTTGGCATGCGATCGTCGCCATTGAAGAGCCCCTCAACGATGTGGGTGCTTCGATCGATGCTGCGCCGTGTTGCCACTCGGTCAACGAACGCGGCGCGCGTGCGGAATGCCTCGGCTACATCAGCAGTGAAACGATCATCGAGTGCCTTGATGCGCGCCAGAACCGCAGCGTGCTTGCGTGAGAAACGCCCGAGCGCCTCGATGTCATTGATCCACTCCGACTCTTCACGGGAACGCACTTCGCGCACCAGGGGAGCTATCGCCTCGACGCGGAGGCGGTCGAAGTCCGTGAGATAGTGGTCGTGCATTGATTCGAGCGTCGCCCACTCGTCAGCGCTCAGTGGCGTTGCTTCGTCGGCTGCGGCAATGGCCAAATCAAGGGTGCGCAACGGGCTTGGCAGCGCATCAAAGCGTGGCCCCGTTCCGGATCCACAGCCTGCGAGCAGCACCGTCACGGTGAGTGCCGTGGAGATCAGGAGAGCGAGCAGCCGGTCCGTATGCACATTTGCAGTGTAGGTGGTCGGTAATTTGCCCCACAGGCGGTGCCTAGGGCAGAAATGGGCGCCCAAGCGAGCAGATTTACGGGTTTTTGACACTGAATTCCCGGTCATTGCTCTTGCCTGCTGTCTCTAGAACCGACATTCCTTCGTGCCTGACGAAATTCTCGTCGGACATTCAGGAGTTCCCCGCATGAAGCGCATTGCATCCACCTCAACCGTCCGCCACTTCGGAGCCCATGCAGCAACCAGTGCTGGCATTGGCACCTTCTTGGTTGCTGCTGCATTCATCGCGATGCGCGGTGGAATCTTTACGCGCGGTGCGAACGCAGAGTTCATTCGCCCTGCGGTGGCTTTCGATGCGCTCATTGATGGTGTGATTGATGTTCCCACCGAAGCGTCTTCGATTCAAGCCGCAGCAGACTTTGCAAACGACGGAGCCACCATTCGCGTTGCGCCGGGCACCTATGTTGGCGCGGTGGTAGCCGACGGCAAGTCGTTGACAATCATTGGCGCTGGTGCAGATGTCACAGTGGTGCGTGGCTTCGGCCGATCCGCGGTCTTCAGCTTCAGCGGAACCGAATCGCAGCGTGTTGTTGTTTCAGGAATCGCCGTGGTTGGCGGTCGTGGCGACAACGGAACCGGGTTGGCATTTGACGGCGTGACTTACGACGTTCGCGATTGCCACATTGCAGGAAATCAAGGTAGCGGCGTGACCATTCACGGTGGCAGTGGCGCATTCAGCGGCTGCAAGTTCGATGACAATCGCAGCGAGAATTCCGGTGGCGCAGTGAGCAATGATGGCGGTTCGCCTAGTTTCGTTGCATGCTCGTTCCGGCACAATATTTCAGCAACTTTCGGTGGCGCGCTTTACAGCAAGGGCGGCAATGTTTCGCTCTTGGCGTGCACCGTTGAAGACAATTCCACTCGCAGCGGTGCCTGGGGCGGCGCTGTGTTTGGCGAGAACACAACCTTTGAACTGCACGGCACGGACTTCGCCCGCAATCGCTCGATTGAATCGGGCGGCGCGGTGTACCTGCTTGGTGGAATCGCAGACGTTTCGCGCTGCACCTTCACCGGCAATTTCAGCGACGAGGCACGGAGCCTCTACAGTCGCGGAGCTGGCGTGCGCATTGCTTCGAGTCGCCTGTGCGGCGCTGAGGCGTTCGCTTTAGGTGGTGACTTCGCATTCGGCGATGGCAATGTCTTTGACACATCGTGCTTCGGTGATTGCAACCAGAACGGCGTCTCCGATGAGGAAGAAATCGCCATGGGCTGGATCTCTGATCGCGATGGCAATGGCGTTCCAGATTCGTGCGATCCGGACTGCAACTCAAACGGACTTCCCGATGGTTATGAAGTCAGCGCAGGATTTGCGCAGGACATGAATGCCAATGGTCTCATCGACATCTGCGAGATCCGTGCAGGTCTAGCCCTTGATGTTGACAATGACTGGATCCCCGACGATGCACAGATGACCGTGAAGGCACCGGTGAAGGCGCCAGTCACTTCTGCTCCGACCGGCATGAAGTCCAGTGCGGCTCCGGTTGCTGATCCCTTCGATGCATGGGGACCAGGAATGTCCGGCGGCATGGGTGGCATGAACCGCCCAATGGGCGGATTCCCCGGCGGTCGCTAAACGAACTACTGCTCAGCGTGGGGCGGTGGGGCGCCAAGGGCGCGACCGTCTCGCGGGGCTCAGAGTGTGGCAAGGATGAAATCTGGAACGGCCCCAAGCGCCTTGTATCTGCGCAGCGTCCCTGCCGGCAATTTGTGAAAGCTCTGCACGGTCTTGCGGCATCGTGATTCGCCACAGTTGCAGCGCATCTTCCAAATGTCGTCAGCGCCGATCAGGGTGGCATAGTCGTGCGTGATTTCGTCATGCGCGGCAATCGGCTTGATAGCACGGAACACCAGCCGTCGCCCCTCTTTGAACACAAACGAATTCGGCGCACAGGAGTGATTGGCAAATGCGCCAATCTCGCCCTCGGGGTTCAGGTATTGATCTTCGTCGTAGCGCATGCAATTGGCGGCCATGCGAGGATCTTTGTCCCAGTAGCGCCAGACTTGTTCGCTGCTGACGATGGTGCCCTTGATTGAACACACAAGGTCGCCGGGTCGGAACGCTTTGCGCGCCACGATTCCATGCCCGTTGCGAACGGCTTCAACGCGAATGCCAGGAGTCTTGCGAGCAGTCATGTGGGGAGCAAACCAATCAGAAGCGCACGCGGTTGGATTCGAACCAACGACATTCGGTTTCGAAGACCGATGCTCTATCCAGCTGAGCTACGCATGCAGTGCGTGCGGGATTATAGCCGCGCTCGTGGTTACGGTGATTGCAGTGCCTGGGGGTGAATGTCCGCATTCGGAGCGCGCCGGGGCGGAGTAAGCATTTGGGGCGAGCGGGTACCTGTTTAAACGGCAGTTAGTATTGCTCCTGTGAGAACAACAACCAACGCAGCTTTCTTCAGTCGCCTTTGCATCGCAGTACTCGCCCCCATTGTTGCGGTGTGCTTCGCCGCCAACACCGCCTCGGCGACCGGGGCGTTGTCAGTTGATACTGCGCAGGCAGCGCCGACGCCGTCCGCCGCACCCGCGAGCCGCGCAGTGACCCCGCCCGCAGCGGCGAGTACAAGTCCGACCGCCGATGCATGGCCGCGCATCTTTGAGTCAAACGGCTTCACCGTCACGGTGTATCCGCCGACGCTTGAATCATGGGATGCTCGCACCCTTGCGGGAACGTGCGCGTTCTCGCGCGGTCCGGTCGGCGGCAAGACGCTGACATACGGAACATTTTCCTTTACAGCTTCTACCGAAGTCAATCGACTCAATCGCCTGGTGGAACTGACGCGTCTGACGATCACTGGCGTTTCCATTCCGGAAGATCCAGCTGCGGAGTCGGCGATGCAAGCGGCAATGCAAGCGAAGGGCGGGGCTCGGTCGGTGACTGTTTCACTTGATCGGCTTGAGGCCGCAGTTCCGACGATGGCAACCGCGCCGCATGTGGCAGCCGCACCACTGCGCAATACGCCGCCGGCGATCACGATCGCATCCGTGCCGACAGTCTTAGTGCTCGTGCAAGGTAAGCCCGCGCTGCAAGAGATTCCTGGAACGAAGCTTGAGCGCGTGATCAACACGCAGATGCTCCTTGCGCGTGACAGCGCTCGCGCGTGGTGGTTGAAGATTGCCGATGGATGGATGACGGCAGCGAAACTCGAAGGTCCGTGGACGGTCGGAAATGCTGCCGGGAATGCAGATCTTGCAACCGCGGCGACATGGGGCGCGGCGCAGCCAGCGGTGAATTTGCTTGCTGGTGACGCTGCTGTGGCCGCGGCGCCGGCAACCGGAACTGCTGCGGGCGCTCCAACGAAACCAGCCATTCCCGTGGCGTCACTCGCGACTTCCTTTCCTGCCATCGTGGTTTCTACGCAACCAGCCGAGGTGATCGTCACCGACGGCGCGCCGAAGTGGGAAGCGCTCGGAAGCAGCGGTGTTGAGTTTGTCTCGAATACCAGCGGCAACATCTTTCGCGTGACGGCGAGCGGCATCAATTACGTACTCATCTCCGGTCGATGGTTTAGTTCGTCTGCAATGCAGGGCCCATGGTCGTACTGGCCTGCTGCAGATCTGCCAGCGGCGTTCCATCTCATTCCGAGCGATAGTGCGAAGGAGAATGTGTTGGCATCAGTGCCCGGCACCGCACAGTCACAAGAAGCGATGATCTCGAACGCGATTCCGCAGATGGCGCGCGTTCCACGCACGCAGACCATGGCGAAGCCGGGAATTGTCGGCGCTGCTCCCGTGATGGTGGCAATCCCGGACACTGGTCTGCAAGCAGTGGCCAATGCATCGGTTCCAACATTCATGGCGACGCCAACATCGTGGTACGCAATCAAGGATGGCGTGTGGTTTGTTTCCAACGCGATTGATGGATCGTGGATCGTTGCGACCTGGGTTCCCCCTGAGATCTATTCGATTCCCGCATCAAGCCCGTACTACAACGTGACGTTCGTGCGCATCTATGGCAGCACCGCCGACTTTGTGCTTGTTGGTTACACGCCGGGATACTTCGGTGCGTATGTGCAAGATGATGTGGTGGTCTATGGAACGGGCTATGTTTACGACCCGTACATCGGTGACACATGGGTTGCCGCGCCGCTGACCTACGGTTACGCAACCAATCCGGCCTACAACCCATGGATGGGCTGGGGCATGGCATACGGCATGGGCTGG
>CANJHD010000095.1 GCA_947474065.1 Planctomycetaceae bacterium | reverse complement strand
CTTGGCCATGGTTCCTACCTCCGACCGAGCCGGCCCTACTTCGGGCGAAGCCAGTGTTCCCACATTGACAGGTGGAGTTCTGGCTCGGATCAGTCGTTCAAGCGGTGCGGGGTGAAGGGAGGGATCATAGCCATATACCCTGTGAATGCAAGTGCATCACGGGGCGCTGGTTGGAACTTTCAGAGCGAAGCGGGAGGGGGAGATATAGGTTATCAGCCAGTCCACGCGCTCAGGAGTTGCCCGAGGTCAGCGCCTTCCACGTGGCCATTGCCGTCAAAGTCCGCCGGACCGCCAGTGGCACCCCAGGCGGCGAGGAACGCTCCCAGATCAGCACCGTTGACGCGTCCATCATGAATCAGGTCGAATCGGTTCACAGTTCCGCCCCATGAGAGGTGGTCCGGGGCGATCGGGGACTTGGTCAGTCCTGGACCTTGGATTTGGGCGATGCAGCCTGCGCCGCCGCCCGCTTCAAAGAAGTCGATGGTGATGGCGTGCTTGCCAGCGGACAAGGCAATGGTGCCGGTGGTCTCCTGCATTCCGTGGAGACCGTCATTGATGACGACAGCGGTGCTGCCGATACTGAGGCGCGATCCATCATCGCTCGTGAGAGAGAAGGTGTAGGTACCTGACTGGTCAACGCGCACCCAGCCGGTCCACTGAGCGCCGACATCATCCGCGCGTCCACTGGTTGCGAAGTTGCCGTTGGTGGATACGTAATTCACATCCGGTGCTGTGCTGGTGGAGTAAGGAGTGAGCGCAGCAAAGTCTGGGATGACTGATGCTCCAGTGATCGCGTAATACTTGACCGTCAAGCCGGGGGTATCGCCAAATGGGTTCTCCGGTTGGCGCACTGCAAACGAATTGACATGCACAGTGGCTTTCGGCGAAACGGACCCCGATTGCTCGCGCACGTAATAGTAGAACCAGTCGGTGCCAACGAGCGTTGGAGATGGCGTGTATCGCAGCAGGTCTCGCCCGCCCGGGCCGGCACCGACGGAGCGCTGTACTGATCCGCCGAGTTTAGACGTCGCGTCAACGTAGTCGAGTGTAATTGCTTCGCAGTTGGAATCAATGTCATTGGCAAGAACATCAAGGAGGGCAGGTTCACTGCCTTGCAACCTCTCATACCAGTCGTCAACGGAAGCAGCGTTCGTAGCGCCTTCCACAGTGTTGCAGGAACTTCCCATGTAGTTGCTGATTGCTTGAATGCACAGCGGGTGGAAGGAAAGGACAATATTTGCAAGCCCACCGGAACAAAGGTGGCAGTAGCTCATGATGGTGCCCGCGGTGGTGCATGTTTGCGCGGTTTGGCAGGCTCCGAAGTACCCCGACGGCGCGCAACTATCAGCTGGTTCCGGGCAGAAATTGTGCGTGTGCGTTGTGCCCATGTTGTGGCCAATTTCATGGCTTGTGACCATGATGTCCCAGTTCTGCGGGTGGTTGTCAATCAGTGGATACGGGAAGGCGCCTGCAAGGTTGCCGCACACGGCGTATCCCCATGAGTTGTTGCACGCGACGTTCAGCCATGCGACGCCGCCTCCGAGGCCGCGTGTGGAAAGCATGGTGGCAACATCGCGTGGTTGCGTAATCATGTTTGCTTGCCACCAATTGCGGAACTCATTCAACTGATCGCCTGCGCCGGCCATCGTCCATGGATCGGCGGCCGTTGGCCATAGGCGCAGGAAGTTGATGTGTGGCTTGATTTGCAGGTCGCGCTGGTAGATCTGATTCATGCCAGCGAAGACGGTTCCAACATATGAACTTGCCGCCGCGGTGGGATTCGGACTGCCGGCAAAGCGTTGGTAAAGCTCGGCGTCGGTCTCAACTGAAACACGAAGTTGTCGGCATGGCTGCACGAGTGATGACGGGCCTTGGTGATTGATGTTCTCGTCGCCGGGAACGGTGAGTTCCTCACATGTCCATGGTTCCCATGCGATGGTGCCGGGTGGGAGTTCGCCGAGCACATAGGCAACCAGCGGTCCGTTGCCGCCGATGCGGTCGCCGCTGATGACTGCGGTGCCATGTTCATCTTGAACGAAGCCCAAGATGCCGGCGGCACTCCGGGACAGCATGACTTTGGAAGTGGGGTCGCCCTCGACGGTTCCGCCCCACCATTGACCTTGCGGGCGGGGGATGTCCTGCTCAATGAGTCGCCCCTTGGCATCGATCCGTGCAGACACGAGCCGCGCATCGGCGGTGAAGGGATCGATGCGCTGTAAGACCAGATTGACCCGGCGCGTTGCGCTCACGGGGACGGCTTCGAGGCGGACATAGTCGGTGCTCGACATCGCCTTCCAAACTTGTTCATCGGGGGCGAGCGCAGTCACGGAATGGCGCAGGTTCGCTGGCAAGACGTCCGCGGGGAGCGTGACCAGCGGCGAGCCGAGGTTCTGTGATGGGAACTGGGCCTGGGTTGACGCGGTGGCGAAAAACGCTGCCACGAGGGCAAACATGGAGACAGCGTGGGCTCGGAGGATCATGGGGACAAATGTAGTCCGCAATCACCAAAAGTCGCGCACCGCGGTGTGAGTTTGTGGCCGATTTCCCCGAAGTTACCGGAGGGCGGTTTCCCGAACGGCGAGCCGGCACATGAGTTCAACCCCAATGGCGATGGCATCGTCGTTAAAGTCAAAGTCGGGAGCGTGCAGCGCCGGGAATGGAGTGCCGGGCCTGGCAAGCCCCAGTGCCCAGTAGCAGGACGGAATACGCGCGCCGTAGAAAGCAAAGTCTTCGCCGCCCATGACGGGGGCGGGCAGGGTGTCGACTCGATCCGCGCCGAAGGTCTCGCGGGCGACCTGCTCAAAGCGTTCGACCGCACCGTCGTCATTTGCCGTGACTGGATAGCAGCGCAGCAGTTCGCAGCGCGCTTCGCATCCGTGGGCGCGGGCAACGCCTTCGGCCACTTCGGTGATGCGGCGTTCAAGCATGCTGCGCGTTGCTTCACTCAGCGAGCGATAGGTTCCCTTCAGCACCGCGCGATCAGGGATGACATTGAACGCGCTTCCGGATTCGATCACGGTGATACTGACTACTGCCGAGTCGAGTGGATCAATGTTGCGTGCAACGATCGATTGCATTGCGGTGATGATCGCTGCGGAACACAAGACGGGATCCGCGCTGTGGTGTGGCCATGCTGCGTGAGAGCCGCGCCCGATGACATGAATTTCGAATCGATCGCTGGCCGCCATGACTGCACCACGTCGTGTGGCGATGGTGCCGATCGGAAGATCTGGCCAGCCGTGAAGCGCGAAGATCTCTTCGGTCGGTGGACCGATGCGCGTGCCGTCGAGTGCGCCTTCGTCGACCATGCGCTTGCCGCCGCCGCCGCCTTCTTCCGCGGGCTGGAATACGAATGTCACTGGACGTGGCAGTGGTGACTGCGCCGCGAGGCGACCGAGTACGCGTGCTGCGCCAACGAGGACGGCGGTGTGACCGTCATGACCGCAGGCGTGCATGCGATTGGGAGTCTTTGATGCCCACGAACAGCCGCTGCGCTCCTGAATTGGAAGTGCGTCCATGTCGGCGCGCAATGCGATGGCACGTGGGGCCGCGCCAGGAATGTGTGCAAGAATGCCTGTTCCACCTGCAAGTCCAGCAACATGGGCGATGCCGGCGTTGGAGAGTTCGCGAAGAACCACACCGCTCGTGCGCACTTCTTCGTAACCGATTTCTGGATGCATGTGCAGGTCATGGCGCAGCTCAATGAGTCGCGGCAGTTCCTCATTCACCAATGTACGAATGGCGTGTGCGAGCGGATGTCCGTGCTGATTGGCGGGAGAAACCATTTGCTTATTTTCGAAGTGCGGGGAGACCGCATGCCACGCGTCCGGCATTCATCTTTGCGAACGCGTTCTTGTCGTGATTGATGAGTCGGCTGAGTTGACTCATGGTGATTCCTAAGATCTTTGCAGCGCCGCCGAGGTCATAGCGGCGTACCACCACTAAGTCCATTGCTTCGGCGAGAAGACTTGGGTAGTCCTCGCTCGCCGGATTCACAGTCATCTTGTTGCCTTGTCGGCGCTGCGTCCAGAGTGGGCTACACACATGATGATCGCGCGAAGCGAGCGTTCGGACATTTGAGGCGAGTTTGCGACGCAGGCGTCGGACGGCCATGCGCTTGTTCTCAACTTGGCTGCGACGCTCGGTGGCTTGACCTTCAACGCCAGTTGCTGTGTGGCAGACCCACACGGCGGTGTCGACATTGTTGCGATGTTGTCCTCCGGGGCCACCAACGCGCCCAGTCAGGACTTCGCAGTAGCGGAGAAGGACTTCTTCTTCAAGTGTTGCAGGGTGAGGCGCTTCCACCATTTTGAAGGCGGGATCAACGAAAGGTGGGTGGTAGGACACGGGTGCATCGTACGGAGCGCGGTGGCAGGGAACGGCGGGGGATCGAGATCGGTATACTTGTGCCCCACCTGATTTGCGGATGTGGCGAAATTGGCAGACGCGCTAGATTCAGGTTCTAGTGGGGTTAAACCCGTGGAGGTTCAAGTCCTCTCATCCGCATTGATCGCCTTGGCGCATCGCGGGCTCCTTCGGGAGCCCGTTTTGCATTTTGCGGCTACCGTTCGGGCATGTACTCGTACTTGGACAACAATGCCACCACGCAACCGCTGCCGGAGGTGGTGGCGGCGGTCAACGATGCATTGCTGCGAGGATGGGGGAACCCGTCAAGTGTGCATCGCGCGGGGATGGAAGCGCGGCGGCTGGTGGAACTGGCGCGCGAGTCGGTGGCGCAGTTGGTTGGCGCATCGGACCGGGAGATCGTCTTTACGAGTGGCGGTACGGAAGGTGCTGGCCTTGCGATCGCGGGAACGCTGGCGATGATGCCGGAGCGACGGGTGATCGTCACCATGCGCACCGAACACAGCGCGGTGCGCGAAGCGTGCGAGGTGTTTGCGAAACGCTCTCTGGCGGAAGTGATATGGCTTGAGTGCGATAGTGCGGGCAACGCGGATGTGGCAGCGCTTGACCACATTCTTGAGAAGCGTGCAGCAGAGATTGCGCTCGTCAGCGTGATGTGGGCGAACAACGAAACTGGCGCAGTGCAGCCGGTGGCGGAGATTGGTGCGCGGTGTCGTGCTCGCGGCGTTCGGTTCCACACCGATGCCACGCAGTGGGTGGGGCGCATGACGTGCGATTTGCGATCGATGCATGTTGATCTTGCAAGTTTCGCTGCACACAAGTTTCATGGCCCGAAGGGCGTTGGCGCGTTGTGGATTCGGTCGGGCGTGCGTGTGGCGCCGCAGGCGATCGGCGGACCGCAAGAGCGCGAACGTCGCGGTGGAACGGAGAATGTCCCGGGAATTGCTGGCATGGGCGCGGCGGCGGAGGCGGCGCGGGTGTGGCTTGCGGGGGACGGGCGCGTGCAGGGCGCGGCGTTGCGCGATCGATTTGAGCGCGCTGTCATTGCGGCGATTCCCGATGCAGTGGTGAACGCTGGTGGAGCGCCGCGACTTTGGAACACTTCCAATATTGGATTTCCTGGCCTTGAGGCTGAGGCGATTCTTTTACTACTTTCTGAACGAGGCGTCTCGGCGAGCGCCGGAGCGGCGTGTTCGAGTGGTTCGCTTGACCCGTCGCCAGTGCTGCTTGCAATGGGCGTGCCGCCGCGGGTGGCGCACGGGAGCGTTCGCTTTAGCCTGAGCCGGTTGACCACTGAGGCAGAGGTGCTTGAAGCAGAACGAATCGTTCCGGAGTGCATTGAACGGCTGCGCCGATCAGCGTGATCGGGTTACGATCTCAGCCATGATTCGCTCTGAATTTCGGATGACGTCGATCGTTCGTGTTCTGCTGCTGGTGGTGGTTGGCTTCGTGCCGCTATTCACTGCGCGCAGTGTGCATGCGCAGGGGTCGATCGGCATTGCAACGTCCATCACTGTGCAGCAGATGATGACGGATTTGAATAACTACGGCACATGGATTCCTGATCGGGAGTGGGGCTGGGTCTGGCAACCGCGCGGAGTACTTCCGGGATGGCGGCCGTATGCGCACGGGCAGTGGCTGGTGGCGGAGGGCTTTGGCATGTACTGGCAGAGCTACGAGCCGTTTGGTTGGGCCGTCTATCACTATGGTCGATGGGCGTGGTGGGGTGGCAACAGAGGATGGGTGTGGATTCCGGACAAGACGTGGGGGCCTGGCTATGTGAATTGGGCGTACGGCGAGGGCTATGTGGCGTGGACTCCCATGGAGCCGACGCAGGCGAGTGCGGCGCAGGGGATTCGTAACGGCAGCGTTGAGAAGGCGCCGTGGATGTGGATGATTGTGCCGCAGGCTTCGGTGCTCACATCGAATGTGTGGCAGTGGGCGCTTCCTTCTGCGCGCAACATCAACATCATGAAACACCTGGAGCAGCACACCGTTTTTTCGGGGGTGAGTGACTACAGCATTCCGAAGGACATGTTGCTAGCGATTTCAGGGAGCGGTGATCCGGCGCAGGTGGTGGCATTCGTGATGACGCCATTGAATACGGCGCAGGGTGATGTTCGCGGAGTGATCGAGGCATACGCTCCGGTGTTGACTGGCGGCGCGCAGCCGCTTGGCTCGCAATTCAAGATTGCGCCGCCGACGCCTTCGCACGCGCCGCCGCCGCCATCGCGACCGATGCCGCCGTTGCCGCCGACGTGGCAGGCGGTGCCGATGAGTCAGGGCGCGAGTCAAGAGCAGGCCGCGGCGCGGCAGCAACAGTTGCAGGCCATTTATCGCAACGGGCAGGCGACGCGTTTAGCGCAGGCGCAGAATTACGATGCGTATTCGCCGCCGGTGAGTGCGTGGAACATGAGTAACGGGGCTCAGTGGAAGGAGAATGAGCGCGGCGAGCTCGAGGCACAGAACCAGCGCGAGCAGGCCCTCACGCGGGGGGTCGCGAGCGGAAACTCGCCGTATGCGGCGCCGCAGGTTCAGCAGAGTTACGAGTCTGGGACGAAGTAGGCAGGAGCGCAGGCAGGCAGGCAGGCAGGCAGGCCTTCGTACTGGCCCGCAATCGCCTTACGAGGACGGCCGCTGAGCGCGGTCCAGTCCTCTCCGGCGAGTGCGGCCAGGTGAGCGGGTTCCAGATTGCGCATGCATGTGTGTTGCGAGTGCGAGCACCCGCAGTGAGCACGGGATCCTCGGTAAGCGGCGTTAGAAACTGAGAAGTCCG
>CANJHD010000094.1 GCA_947474065.1 Planctomycetaceae bacterium | reverse complement strand
CTTAGCCTCGGGCGAATCTGTTCGTCCGGTTAGCACCCACGACTCGCACTCGCAACACACATGCATGCGCAATCTGGAACCCGCTCCCCTGGCCGCACTCGCCGGAGAGGACAGGGCCGCGCTCAGCGGCCGTCCTCGTAAGGCGATTGCGGGCCAGTACGCGGGCGTACTGCCTCAACGCGACCCAGTCCGAAACTCAGGGTTTGACAACCTGCGTAACGTTCGTCCCATCCGCCTTGTGGAAGGTCACTTCGAATTGCCCGCCCCGTGCCAGCGGTAGCACGGCCTTGCCGTCCGCGCCCGCCGTTCCGCGCGCAACGAGTTCCCCCGCCCACATGACTTCGATGTTCGCCGCACCCCCGCCCGGCACCATCACCGGATGTTCCACCGCATCGGTGTAGAAGCGCGTGATGTTCACCGCCGGGACGTATTCGATCTCAAACGCCCAGACCAACGGATACTTCGTGTTGGTTGGTCGCCAGACAGCCGCGTAGACCGCGTGCACCCAGTCGTCCGGGTCGGTTTCGGTTTGGCACCGTTCGCGCACCCAGTCGATGCCGCGCGGATCGCTGCCCGAATCGCCGACGTTGTACCAACGGTTCCACCACACTTCTACCCAGTTGTGATTCCCCTGCACCTTCTTCCATGCCGGGCAACCCACCATGCGCGCCGGGATTCCACACGCGCGGCAGGCATCGATCACCAAGATGCTCAGTCCAGTGCAGCTTGCATAGTTGAGCTCCATGCTCTCATACGGCGATTGATCGGGCTTCTTGCGCTTCGTTGCATGGAAGTGAACGTTGAGCGCATCAGGCAGATGATCGTTGATCCACTTGGTTGCGTCGATCGGATCCTTGAACTTCCACGCCTCTTTGGTGAAGCGATCGAAGAAGTCCTGGCGCCATTCATCGCGGCGTTCGTTGACATTTGCGTACGGAAGCACGTACTGGCGGAATATGGACTCCGGCATGTCCTTGCCCCACGGCGCCTCGCGACGCGCGCGCTCCGCGAGACACACATTCTTCACTAGGAACTCTGGCGTGAGAACCTTCAGGTCGATCTCTGGCATCGTGGCGATGAGCCATTCCATGTCGGCGCGGTATGCCGGCTCAATAGACTCGATCGCGCGCTTCAGTGCGGCAGCATTGTCGCCCGCGCGTTCAAGCGAGCGAGCGGGATCAGGCTGTGACTCCGCGGGCGTGCTCGACGGCTGTGCTGGCGGGGCGGGGCACACGCTCGGCATCGGTGGGGATGCCGGTGGCGCGGTCGAGGCTGCGGCCGGCTGCGTCTGGAGCGCAAGTACGAGCATGGCAATGATCATGCCCGGATCCTAAGAGATCCAGAATTGAAGAGGTTGAAGTGGGGCCGCGTAAGTGAAGGTCCGTGGCCAACGTCAGCCGTTCATGCGGTTGCACAAAATGGGGACAGTGGTGAACGGCACCTATTTACTACCAGCTGCGTTTGCCGCGGCGGCCTTGCTTGTATTTGGAGCGGTCGCGGCCCTTGCGGCCTCGCTCGCCTTGACCCGGCGCAAAGCCTCCGCCGTCGCGCGGGGCGGAACCAGGCTTCTGCTGACGGATGTTCGTCAGGTCGCGCGGACTCAAGTTGTCCAAGTCCTTGCGCGGCGAAAGCTTGGTCACCGTGAGGTCCATCTTGCGCGCTGCAAGGTCAATCATGGCAATCGTCACCTGCACGCGGTCGCCAAGACCAATCGACATTCCACTGCGCGGCGCAACCAAACGGCCAGTCAGCTCGTTCAGGATCCAGTGATCAGCACGCGTCATGCCCGCAGGCAATTCGCTGACGCGCGCGGCACCCTCTGCCAATACTTCTTCAAGACTCAGGAACACCAATGAAGTGCCGCTCAGACCCGTGACCAACGCGTCGAACGTATCTGCAAGACGATGCTCTTTCAGATAACTCAACACGAGGAAGGTGCGCAGATCGCGCTCGGCTTCCTCTGCGTTGCGCTCAGTCTCGCTGCAGTGCATTCCGATGCGCACCAGTGTGCTTTCATCAATCACGCGATCGTCTGCTTCAAGTCGGTGCGCCAAATCGCGACGCTTCTTGCCGCCGGTCTTCGTGCCGTTCTCGGTTGCATCAAGGTACGCAGCAAGCGCACGATGCACGGTGAGATCCGGATAGCGGCGAATTGGACTTGTGAAGTGCGCGTAGTGCTCACTTGCAAGTGCGTAGTGGCCAACAAGTGCTGGTGAATAGGTTGCCTTCGAGAGCGTGCGCAGCACTGCAAAGTGGATGGCGCGCGCGGCTTCGCCCTCGGCGGTCGCTTGCAACAGTGCCTGCAAATCACGGCGGGTTGGCTCTTCCGGCAGACGGAACTTGGCAATACGCGCGAAGGTGCGCAGCGTTTCCATATCACCAAATGTTGGCTCAGGATGGATGCGTCGCAGGAGCGGCAGCCCCAAGTCACTGAAGGTGCGAGCCAGTGCTTCGTTGGCTTCCACCATGAACATTTCAATCAGTGTGTGCGTGAAACTCGTGTCTTCGCGCTCAACACCGGTGACGTGTCCAGCGTCGTCAAACAGTAGATCAACATCAGGCAGATTGAGCGCAATCATGCCGTCAGCACGGCGCCGCTCGCGCAGCAAATTTGCCAGGCGATTGGAGAGATGGAGCGCATCAATTACTTCGGTATCGCAGTCGGTCTCGGTCTTTGCGTGCGCACGCGCTTTGACAAGATCGCCATCAATGACGGCCTGCGCTTCAATGTAAGTGAGTCGCTTGCGGCTGCAGATCACGGTGCTCGAGAGGCGGTGTGAAACAGGCTTGCCATGTGAATCGAAAGTAATGAACACACTCTTGCAGAAACGATTCACGCCTTCTTGCAAACTGCAGATGCCGTTCGAAAGACTTTCTGGAAGCATCGGAATAACGAGGCGCGGCAGGTAGACGCTGTTGCCGCGTTCGCGCGCGCCCTCGTCAAGTGTGCTGCCCGGCTTCACCCAGTGAGCAACATCAGCGATGTGCACGCCAAGTTCCCAGTCGCCGCGCACCGTGTCGTGCTGGATGCTGATGGCATCGTCAAAGTCGCGTGCGTCCGGCGGGTCGATCGTGAATACCAATTTCTGCGTGAGGTCTTCGCGGTCCTCCCATGGACCGGTCGCTTCGCGATCAAATCGCCGCGTTGCTTCGCGCGCCTCGTCGACGGCTGCTTCCAAAAACTCAGTCTTCAGTTGGAAGACATCAATCACAGCGCGCGTTTCAACATCAGGGCGCCCAGCTTCGCCGAGCACTTCGGTGATCACGCCTTCTGCATAATCAAGATCGGTGGGGTAGCGGATGATCTCAAAGACCACCTTGTCGCCGGCCTTCGCGCCCTTGGCACCAGCGTCGCGAACGACCACCGGATCGCGCAGCGACCGTCCATCTGGGACTATCAGCCACTCGCGACCAGACTTTGTCAGTGTTCCTGCGAAGCGCTGTTGTCCGCGTTCCAATACTTCGATGATTCGACCGGTTGGTCCCTCTTGCGCGCCAGTGCCGCCGCGTGTCATCGGATGACCGCCGCCCTTGCGCAACACCTTCGCGCGCACACGATCGCCGTTCAACGCATCCTTGGTTTGACCAACAGGAACGAAGAGATCGCCTTCACGCGTGGGATGATCCGGCACCACGAATCCGAAACCGCGCGGATTGAGCTTGAGCTTGCCTTCGACCTCTTCCTTGTAGCGCGGAAGCCGAAGCTTTCCATCGGGTCCCACTTCAAGGCGGCCTTCAGCGGTCAGTCGTTCGACTGCGGCTGCAAACGCTTCGGCGTCGTCAGTGCTGACGCGCATCTGCTTCCTCGCCTCGTCGATGTCGACGGGGCGATAGTTGTCATAGGCCAGATGGTCTTCAATGCGCTGGATGTATCGGAGTGGCACGCGGCAAGGTTACTTGCACGGTCTAGCGCAGACCACGCCGTGTTGAACTGCCGCCGAACTTTGGACCCGATTTACCGTGATTCTTCCCGGGAGGCCCAAAATTATTGCGCTGGCGCTGGATGGCATCGCGAACATTTCCCGCGCCGCGACCTTCTCGGGCCGGATGCGTTGCATTCACCTTGCCGCCGTCGGCGGGTGCTGCGGTTTCCGGGGCCTTGGCAGCCTCGGCTGTCGGCTTCGCAGCCTCCGTGCCGGTCGCTGCGCCAGCAGCCTTTCCCGGCTCGCCCTTCGAAGCGTCCGCAGCGGCACCAGCAGGCTTCGCTGCATCGGTCTTGGACACCTTGGTCTCAGCGGAACTTGCAGCCGCCGTTGTCTCCACAGCAGCGGCAGCGCTCTTCGCGGCTGTTTCGCCCGATGGTTCTGCGGCACGCGCGCCGGTGAAGATTGCCGCGCCCATCCCGATCTTGCGGACGGCGGTCATCTTGGCGCACTTGGGACATTTGCGCTCGGCTTCAGCCTTGATTGACTGGAACAGTTCCCAGGCGTGGCCGCATTTCGAGCATTCGTATTCATAAGTTGGCATGGTGTTCCTTCGGTCCAATCAGGGCGCGACCGCCACCTTTGCGGCGCGCAGCACGGTTTCACCAAGGCGATAGCCCGGCTGCAGCGTCATGCTGACCTGGCCGCTGGTGATTCCTTCGGCGGCGTGCTGCATGATCGCCTCCGCATGGTGGGGGTCAAAGGCGTCGCCGGTCTTCGGTTGAATCAGTTCAACGCCAGACCGCTCCAATGCCTTGATGAGTTCAGAGCGAACCATTTTCATGCCGTCAATCGCTGCGGCAACGGTCATACGCCCCGGATCCTGAGCGAGCGCAAGGTCAAAGTGGTCGAGCACGGGAATGACTTGGCGCACAACCATGCCGATGGCATTCTGTCGCATACGCGGCTCTTGTTCCGAAGTGCGGCGCTGCAAATTCTGGAAATCAGCAACGGCGCGCAAGGTGTCACTCTTGGTTTGCGCAAGCTCGGCGTTCAGCATACGAATGGCAGTCTGCATCTCTTCGCGCTCCGGGGCGCAGTCGTCCACAAAGGGCTGCGCTTCCGATTCGGCGTGATGATGCTGGCGCGTTTCGTCGGCGCTTCCATCGGGCTGGCGATGATGTCCGTGCGGGCGTTGGTGCGGTTGTTCGGTCATGGTGTGTTCCTTGTGCAGTGACGCTGGGTTATGTCCCGAACGAATCCTTCACTTTGCCCCAAAATCCGGGGGTCTTGGAAGAAGCATCTTCCTTCTTGGTTGCTTTGCCGAAACCGCTCTTGCCGCCGTCCTTGCCAGATGAAACCTTGCCGGAAGAATCTTTGCCAGCAGCATTTTTGCGCGCGGAATCCTTTGGTGGCGACGGAGCAGGGCGCTCGGCCTCGCGCAGCGCGGTGATGAGTTCCCGCTGCTTATTGCTCAATCGGCGCGGCACTACGACATGTACCACCACTACAAGGTCGCCGCGCTGCCCAGTGCGCAGATCTGGCACACCTTTGCCATCAAGGCGGAACAATTCACCGTGCTGCGTACCGGCATCAAGATCGGTTTCAGAAATGCCATCGAGCGTTTCAATGCTCACGCTGCCACCCAAGGCCGCATCAGCAAATGAAACTTCGAGCGCGGTGATCAGGTCAGAGCCTTGGCGTTCGAAGCGTTCATCTTCCGCGACGCGGACGACAATGTGCAGATCGCCGCGTACGCCAGTTCCGTCCTGACTCATTTGCGGCGGCGGAGGTTCGCCCTCGCCCGCGACGCGCACTACTTGGCCATCAGAAATGCCGCGCGGAATCTTCACGCTCAGTTTGCGTTGCACGCTCATGCGACCAGCGCCGGAGCATTCGCCGCACTTGTCTTTGATGATGTGGCGCCGCCCTTGGCAGGCGGGGCAGGTGGTGACCATGCGGAACAGTCCGCCGAGTCCGTTCTGCGCAACTTGCCCTTGGCCGCCGCACGTGGAGCACTCGATCGGCTTGCTGCCTGGCTTTGCGCCGCTGCCCTTGCAGAGCGTGCAGACTTCGAGGCGCTTGAACGGGATCTCCCGCTCGCAACCTTCAAGGACTTCCTCAAGTGTGATTTCCACCACGGTTTCAAGGTCATAGCCACGCGCTGGCCCGCGTTGGCGCCGTCCGCCACCGCCGCCCGATTGGCCGCCGAAGATGTCGTTGAACATCGAGAAGATGTCTTCAACATGCATGGAATTGAAATCGTGTCCGGCGCGCCCGCGCAGACCAGCATGTCCGTGGCGGTCGTACACCGCGCGGCGTTCCGGGTCGCTGAGCACTTCGTATGCCTCAGCGCACTGCTTGAACTTGCCCTCGGCGTCTGGATTGTCGGGGTTCTGATCCGGGTGCCACTTGATGGCAAGTCGGCGGTACGCGCGGCGAACTTCTTCACCGGCTGCGTCGCGCGTGATGCCGAGGATCTCGTAGTAGTCGGCCGAGGTGCTCATGCGCGGGTCATCTCTCTGTCATCGCCTGATCATGTTCTGAAATACGTGACTCATGCGCGGAAAGGATCCGAAGGCCGGAGTTGGACGCGATGGCGCCAACTCCGGCCTTCGGTGAATCTCCTTCATCAGGCGATGGCGCCGTTGACCGGCTCCGTCTCGTCCTTCAGTTCCGTCACCAGTACATCGGTCGTGAGCATCAGGCCCGCGACGCTTGCGGCATTCGTCAGCGCGGTCTTGGAGACCAATGCTGGATCGATGATGCCGGCCTTGACGAGGTCCTCGTACTTCTCAGTGGCAGCGTTGTAGCCGTAGCCACGCTTGCCTTCAAGGACCTTCTCGCACACCAAGTCTCCGTCAACGCCAGCGTTCTGAGCGATCTGACGGGTCGGGGCGCGCAGGGCCTCGGCCACGATGTCAAATCCAAAGCGCTCGTCGCCCTTGGCCTTGGAACGCAGAGCCTGCACCGCCTCGATAGCGCGCAGGAAACTGACGCCGCCGCCGGGGACGTATCCCTCCTTGGCAGCAGCGCGCGTTGCGTGGAGTGCGTCGTCGACGCGATCCTTGCGCTCCTTCATTTCCATTTCGGTAGCGCCGCCGACATTGACGATGGCAACGCCACCGCCGAGCTTGGCCATGCGCTCTTGCAGCTTCTCTTTGTCGTAGTCGCTGGTGGAACGGTCGTAGGCAGCCTGAATCTGACCGATGCGAGCCTCGATGTCCTTCTTCTTGCCAGCGCCTTCAACCATGACGGTTTCGTCCTTGTTGATGATCACCTTGCGAGCGCGACCGAGCTCAGACATCTCGATCGACTCGAGCGTGCGGCCCGTGTCGTTGGAGAGG
>CANJHD010000093.1 GCA_947474065.1 Planctomycetaceae bacterium | reverse complement strand
TCAAACGCCATGGCGCGCGCCATGTGCGCCTGCGCCGCCTTGCTGGCGCTGTACGCGCCGAACGCTGGCATGGTGAACTTTGAAACGCAACTCGAGCACATCAAGAGGTGACCGCCCCGCCTCGCAGCAATCATTCGCCGGGCGGCATCGCTGCAGAGCTCGGCGCTTGCAAAGAAATTGGTCTCAAACATGGCGCGGAGTTCATCACTACTCGTGTCGTGCACTGACCGCTCCATACCGTAACCAGCATTGGCGTAGACAACATCAAAGCGGCCAAACGCGCGCTCCGCTGCGTCAAGGATGGCGGCCGATGCGCCAACTTCCGCAACATCCATGGTGAGCATTTCCGTGCGCACCAGTCGCTTCGCTGCGTCTGACGCGCGCGCGGCAACATCAGCAAGGCGATCCCGCCGCCGAGCAACCAGCACAAGGTCATAGCCCAAACGTGCCAATTCAATAGCAGTAGCCGCACCGATTCCTGCACTCGCGCCTGTGATGATCGCTACTGGGCGATCATGGCGCGGCGCGACTTGCTGCGGCAAATTCACAGATGATGTAGGGCGTGCAGACAATGTCACGCGAAAGACGATACCCGCGCCACTCCCCTACCATGCAACCCATGCGACAACATCCTGCAGCGATTCTGTCATTCGTGCTGTGCGCCATCCTTGGCGCGCATGCAGATGCGTGCCAAAGCCCGGACGCGCCGACTGCTCCGATTGGCACCCTGCATGTCGGGGAGCGGCTCGCACAAATTGAGATTGGCGATGCACTACCACCGCATCAACGTGGAACAAAGCTCCGGGCTGGCATTTGCGACCTGCCGCCGTGGACGATGGCTCCCACGGAATCCAAACCGTACTGGTCCGGGCTCGGTGCCTTGGTATGGAAAAACACTGCTAAGAATCTGGGCATTGACTACACACTCTCCGTGTACACCTATCCGGCGCTTCTGAAGGCGGTGGAACATGGCGACATTGATGTGGCGGTGACTGGCATCCCCATCATTCCCGAGAATATCTCGCGATTTGGCATGACGCCACCATTTGATCAAAGTGGAATCTCGATTGCAACGCGCGTTCGCGGCGCACTCACATTTGCATCGGTCACCGAGCGAATCATTACCGCTGAGATCACGGTGTGGCTGTTTGCATTGCTCGGTTTCGCCGGACTGTTCGCGATCTTATTCTGGCTTGTCGAACGAAAGCACAATCCGACCATCGATGTCACCAGCATCCGCGCATTAGGTGAGTCCATTTGGTGGAGCCTGACAACGTTGGCAACCGTCGGCTATGGAGACCGAGTGCCAACCACCGGCTGGGGCAAACTCATCGGCTCAATCTGGATGGCGCTTGGGTTCCTACTGATGACGATCGCCGCAGCCGTATTTACTTCCGTGCTTACCGCCGCCCGCCTGCAGCCACTCGTGCGCAACTCGACTGAACTCATCAAAATGAGGGTTGGTGTTGGCACTGGTTCAACGGGCGACACATACGTCACGCGATCGAACATTCCAGCCACCCGCTTTGACACCTTCGAAGATGCCATTGCCGCACTCCGCGAACAGCGGATTGATGCGATCGTTGGCTCTAGCACTACGCTTGCCTACCTTGTGGAGCAATTCCCGGGCGATCACATCACCGTGCTACCACGGCCGCTTCTGAGGGACTACGTGAGTTTCGGCACGCGGTTTGGGCTCGATTCATCACTCGAGAAGCGCATCGAACTGGAAATTGTGAAGACTGCGGTCTCCTCGGAATACACCGCCATGCGAGCGTCAATGCTCGGCCAGATTGACGCTCCATCGGCAACGGACGTACCGCCCCCCAACCACTCAGCGCGCACGAAACCCGCTGCGCCGTAGTATCAACGCATGGTCGATTCTTCCCCAGCGCGGACTCACGCCGAACTTCGCGGCATCATCGGGATGGTGCACGTGGGCGCGCTTCCCGGCACGCCGCGCGGACGCATGACGCCACAAGAGTTGGTAACGCACGCCGTGCGTGAAGCACGCACTTTGCGCGATGCCGGATTCGATGCGATCATGCTTGAGAACATGCATGATCGCCCGTACCTCGGCGGCGGAATCGGTGCAGAGATTGTTGCATGCATGGCCGCCGTGTGCGCTGCCGTACGCGCCGCAGTGGCGTGTCCAATTGGGATTCAAATCCTCGGCGGCGGTTCGCGTGAAGCGCTCGCTGTTGCGCACGCAACTGGCCTTGAATTCGTACGCGCTGAGAACTTCGTCTTTGCCCACGTAGCCGACGAAGGCCTGATGACCGAGGCCGCGGCTGGACCACTGCTGCGATTTCGCAAATCGATCGGCGCAGATCACGTGCAAGTGTTCGCAGACATCAAGAAGAAGCATGCGGCACACGCCATCACCGGCGATATCGACATTGCGGCATGTGCGCGCGCCGCAGAATTCTTCCTTGCCGATGGAGTGATCGTCACCGGCACGGAAACTGGCGCCGCAGTTGATGAACGCGAACTCAACTCTGTTCGCGCTGCGACCAAACTTCCCGTGTTCACCGGAAGCGGCGCCACTACTGAAAGCGTGGCACGGCTACTTTCCAACGCCGATGCCGTCATCGTCGGTAGCTTTGTGAAAGAGGGCGGACGTTGGGAACATGCCGTCTGTCCCAAGCGAGCAGCAGACTTTGTGAACGCAGCGCGCGGCGCGCGACGCGTGGAAGCCCCCGGCATGGATGCCGTACGGGCCATGTTCAGCGGTCGCCCGAGTGGCACCTGAGGTCATCATGCTCGCCTACGTGAATGGATCACTGGTTCCGGAAGAACATGCAAAGGTGAGCGTGTTTGATCGCGGATTTCTCTTCGGCGACGGCGTCTACGAGATGGTCCGATTCTTCGGCGGGGTCGGCGTTGCTCTTGATCTGCATCAGGCGCGACTCGCACGCAGCCTTGAGCTCACTGGCATCATTGGCTTTGATGCCAACGCGTTGGTGAGCATCTGCCACAGCCTCTTGGAAGCGAACGCGCTCCACGACGCGAGCATCTATATACAAGTCACACGCGGCGCGGGTACGGCGCGCGCTCACATGCCTGTGCCCGGGCTAGTACCAACGGTCGTGGCACTGGCCTCGCGCACCGCCCCGCTTGCGGAGTTCAACACAGCGGAAACCCTGCGTGCCATCGTGCGACCAGACATGCGCTGGCATCGCTGTGAAATCAAGACCACTGCGCTGGCTGGAAACATTCTGGCACTGATCGAAGCGCAGAATGCCGGCGCCGAGGAATGCATCTTGGTGCGCGATGGTCTCGTCAGCGAAGGCGCATACACAAATGTTGGAATTGTTCGTGGCGGCGCGCTGATCACAAGCCCGCTCGACGATGCCGCTGCGCCAGTTCTGCACGGCACGATGCGCTGCTGGATGTTGGACGCCGCGCGCGATGCGGGAATTCCTGCAGAAGTGCGCCGCATCCGCGAACACGAACTCTGCGAGGCAGACGAAGTGCTGGTGCAATCGAGTCGTCGGCTCGTGAGCGCAGTCACCGAACTCGATGGCGTTCGTATTGCCGACGGCGAAGTTGGGCCAGTCTGCCGCGCCCTGTTTGCTGCAATGCACGCGCGAATTCAAAAATTGACTGCGAATCCAAGCGCGCGCAGTTAAAGATATTGTGGCCTGCGCCCAAAATGCCACCGCGCACAGTTTCTATACTTGCCGGGAATGTCATTCCTCCTTGCCATCAGCGTCGGCAACACGCGCACCGCGGTCGGTCACTTTCATGGTGACGAACTCCATGTCGTCCAACACATAGTCAACGGCGATATTGCCGCTGTCATCACCGCCGCCGTGGAGCAATGGGGCCACAAGAAGGAATCTGACGGCGAAGGCGAGATTGTGATCGCCAGTGTGAACGATGCCGTCGCTTCCGCCATTGAGACGAAACTTGCTGCTGCATTGCAGACAGACATTTGGCGCCTTGGTCGTGATCTTGAAGTGCCCATCGGTCGCTGCATCGACGAAGACGCGAATCCAGGACAAGACCGGCTCCTTGCTGCCGCCGCCGCATATGCGGCAGTGAAGCAGGCAGTGATCGTGATTGATGCTGGTACCGCCATCACTGTTGACTTCGTCGACGGCGAGGGCGTCTTCCACGGCGGCGCCATCGCGCCCGGCGCACAGATGCAACTTGACGCGCTCAACGCGCATACTGCACAACTTCCAAAGATCCGCTTCGCGCGACCATCCGACGAAGATGCCTTCGGCCGCAACACCGTCAATGCCATGCAGCTCGGTGTCTTTGAGGGATTGCGTGGATTGACGCAAGCGCTCGTCGAACGCTACGCAGCCAATTACCGCGCGTTCCCCTTGGTCATCGCCACTGGTGGTGATGCGGAAGTTCTCTTCTCTGATAGCGATCTCGTGACACGCGTTGTGCCGGACCTCGTCCTGCGCGGCATCTTGGTCACGGTTCGCTCTGCCGCTGAGGCAGAATGAGCACGGTGGCGCCTGCATGGTGGTGGTCGACGGCGCATGCGCCTGGCGCAATCGCGGTCGCCCATCTCGAAGGCGATGCACGCATTATTGAAGGAGTGCTGCGTGCCCTGACCGGCAAAGATGCCCCACGCACGGGCGAAGTTGCATGGCGGCGCTTCGGCACCATTGACGACGGCGTGATTGCACGCACCAGCAACCAACATGCGCTTCTCATGCCGCACGGCGGAACGCGCATTCGTGAGTTGCTTGATGCACGTCTTGCAGAACTCGGCGCACGCGCTCCAACCGGCGACGAATCCGCGCATGCCTCATGGCCCGAAGCAACGGACAACATTGAGTGCGCCATGCTCAACACGCTTGCGCGCGCAGCAAGCCCTCTTGCCATTGATCTCTTGACGGCACAACCCGCGCGCTGGCGAAATCAACCCGCGCAGAATGGCACGCCGTCTGCACCCCTACTCTGCACGCCGCGCGACCTTCGACTTCGCCGCCTCATCACTCCCGCGCGTGTGGTGGTCACGGGTCCAGCCAATGCGGGCAAGAGCACGCTTCTCAACGCACTCGCTGGGCGCGCTGTTGCCATCGCGCACCACGCGCCCGGCACCACGCGCGATGCGGTCGCCGCGCGCATTAATCTTGCCGGACTGGTGGTCGATTGGTTTGACACTCCGGGCGTGCGCGCCGATATGGATCCCATCGAACGCGCCGCTGCGGAACTCGCCGCGCGTGCACTCGCGTGCGCAGACATGGTGATCGAACTCACCGCTCCCGGACTCGGTTGGCATGCCATCGCTGGCGCGCCAACCGCGCTTCGCATGCGGGTGCTAAACCAGTCCGACCGCTCCGATGCGGCCGCCTGCCCAGAGCGCGCCGGCGCAGACCTTGTCATCAGCGCGCATACCGGCGCTGCGATTGATGAACTGGTGGCACGCGTGCGCGACTCGCTGGTTCCGCCGACAGATATCGCGGATCCTGCGCCGTGGCAATTTATGGACGGCCTCCCCGCCCTGCTCGCCACCGCATCCACCTAACTCCGGCTACGCTTCACGCCCCATGAATACAGCAGGACTGATGCAAGGCAAGAAGGGTCTCATCGTCGGCATCGCCAACGATCGCAGCTACGCAACATTCATCACTGAGAGCCTTCTCAAGGCTGGCGCGCAGTGTGCATTCACGCACCTGCCCGGCGAGAAGATGGAACGCCGCTGCCGCAACGCGCTCACCGAACTCGGCCTCACCGACCCATGGCTCATGCCAATGGATGCCGGCAGCGATGCCGACCTTGACGCTGTGTTCGCCAAGCTCAAGGCTGACTGGGGCACCATTGATTTCATCGTCCACTCGATCGCCTTTGCCGACAAGAGCTGGCTCGAGAAGGGCAAGTTCTGCGCCACGCCGCGTCAAGTGTTCACGCAGGCCATGGACATCAGCGCATTCACCTACCAAGCAATGGCCGTGCGCGCCGCGGACCTCATGCCGAACGGCGGCGCAATGATTGCGCTCAGTTACTACGGTGCTGAGAAGGCGGTACCTGGTTACAACGTCATGGGCGTTGCAAAGGCTGCACTCGAAGCTACGAACCGCTACATCGCCATGGAACTTGGTGCCAAGCAGATCCGCGCCAACGTCATCAGCGGCGGTCCGCTCAAGACGCTCAGCGCAATGGCTGTCGGCGGCTTCGGCGAGATCCTCGGATGGGTTGAGAAGAAGGCCCCGCTGCAGCGCAACATCACCGGCGAAGAAGTTGGCGACACCGCGCTCTTCCTCGTCAGCGATCTCTCCAAGGGCATCACTGGCCAGTGCATCTACGTTGATGCTGGTTACTCGATCATGGGTCTGTAAGGACCAGCGCGGCGATCACAAAAGACCGCCGCGCTTGCACACTCAGCGCCGGCCGCCGCCGCCTGATCGACCACCACCGCCGCCGAATCCCCCGCCACCACTCGAACGACCGTACCGACCGTAGTTGGAACCGCCGCCGCCGCGATTGCCATCGCTGAAGTTGCTATTGCCACGATCGCCACCGCTGTCGGACCACGAATTACCGCTGCCACCGGACCATGAATTGCCGCTGCTGCGATAGCCAGCATTGCCCGCATCGCCAGCACCATTTCGGTTCCCGTTGAATCCATCGCCGCCCTGCTGCCAGCGATCGGACATCGACGAACGCCAGTCTCCATCCGTCCGGGTTGCACGCTGTTGGTTCAGTTCCGAAACTGCACGCGTGTTGTTGGTGGCGCTCCATGATCCATTGCTGTACTTCTCCCATGATCCGCCGGAGCCGCTTTGGTCGCGGTACACCTGACCATCGCGCGTTGAATACACATTGTTGCCGGTAGCCACCGTGGTGTTGCCATCCGTATGCGCAACACCCCATGTTCCGTTGTCGGTCTTCACGCCCGCTGCAGTGACTTGATTTCCGGTGGCGGTATTGCCTGCTGTCACTTTGCCAGCCTCCACAGTGTTGCCCGCCGGACCGCCCGCTTCGACTCCGCGGGCCGCCGCGTAACGATCAGTCTCTGGGTTGTATCCAGCAGCGCGTGCTCCCTCAGCCCACTGACCGGTGTACGCATTGTCAACGTAGCCACGCTGTCCGGCTGCACGCGCTCCTGTTGAAGAGTTGTATGCCGATGCCGTACTGCGTTCCCACGCGCGACCCGTCCACGCGTTGTAGCCAGCGCTGTTGCGCGTCACTGCGTTGACATCGCCCCAGTGTTGATAGACGTTGCCAGTGGTCGCAGCCCAACCGCCCGGACCCCACGCTGCATAGCCGTGCGGTCCATAGGCACCCGCGTACGGACCCCAATATGGATACGGACGGTAGTAGTAATAGTCATCATCCATGGCCCAGCCCATGCCGTATGCCATGCCCCAGCCCATCCACGGGTTGTAGGCGGGATTGGTTGCGTATCCATAGGTCAG
>CANJHD010000092.1 GCA_947474065.1 Planctomycetaceae bacterium | reverse complement strand
GCTCGTAACTTCGGCGGATACTCAGTGTTCGCCGGCGTCGGCGAGCGCACCCGCGAAGGCAACGATCTCTGGCTTGAAATGCAAGAAGCCGAGTACACCGATGCGAACGGGCAGAAGATGCACGTTCTGGACAAGGTGGCCATGGTGTTCGGTCAGATGAACGAGCCGCCAGGAGCACGCCTGCGCGTGGCACTGAGCGCGCTCACGATGGCAGAGAACTTCCGCGATAAGAGCGGTAAGGAAACCCTGCTGTTCGTCGACAACGTCTTCCGCTTCACACAGGCAGGCTCCGAGGTTTCCGCACTGCTCGGTCGTATGCCGAGTGCCGTGGGATACCAGCCGACTCTGTCCACCGAGATGGGCGCCCTGCAAGAGCGCATCACCTCCACGAAGGACGGCGCCATCACTTCCGTGCAGGCCATCTATGTGCCCGCCGATGACTTGACTGACCCGGCACCTGCCACCACGTTCACCCACTTGGACGCGTTCATCGTGCTCGAGCGCAAGATCGCGGAGAAGGGCATCTACCCCGCCGTTGATCCGCTCTCTTCCACGAGCCGCATCTTGGATCCGCAGATCGTCGGCGATCGCCACTACAAGGTTGCGCGTCGCGTGCAGAACATTCTGCAGCGCTACAAGGATCTGCAGGACATCATCGCCATCCTCGGCGTTGATGAACTCAGTGAGGATGACAAGTTGTCCGTGTCGCGCGCACGCAAGCTTGAGCGATTCCTCAGCCAGCCGTTCTACGTTGGTGAGATCTTCACGGGTCTGCCGGGCGTGACGACTACGCTCGACGAGACGATCGACAGCTTCGAGCGCATCTGCAGCGGCGAGGGCGACAATCTCCCCGAGAGCGCATTTATGTATGTCGGAACCTTGGAAGATGCCCGCAAGAAGGCAGAAAGGATGGCTGCGGCCGTCTGAGTTGCTACCCCCTTGGCGGGGTTGAAACACCCAAACACTCCCATCGCGGGACGCATCTGCGTCCCTTGATGTGTTTTTGGACTTCACGCGAAAGCCTGATGGTGGTACGGTGGTGGCATGATCACCGCCGCCCTCATTGTGATGGTTGCACTCCAGACGCCCGCGGGATCCGCGCCTTCAGCCGCACCGCCCCAGAATTCGCCGCACCGCCAGTTGCTTGAACGGCCGCACATGCAACCAAGCCGTGCGCGCGCTCGCGAGAACTATGCGCGCGATCCCAGCGAACCGGATCCTGCGGAGATGGCACCCGAGCCAACACTTGCGCCCGAACCCGTCGAGCCGGCTCCTGCCCCCGCAGCACCCGCCGCCGCGCCAGTTGCTCAGCCTGCTGCGCTCGCGCCGATGGCACCGTCGGTGATCGCTCCGGGCAGCACGCCAACGAGTGCGCCCGCTGCGTCCGCAAGTCCGAGTGCAGGAGCAGGGCCGTCTCCCGCCGGTATGAAGACCAAGTTTGTATTCGACCCGCAGCCACTTGCACCGCTCACGATGTTGGTTGGGCCAGCGATCGGCGCACTGTGGTTAGTAACGCGGCGCGGACTGGGATCGTCAGCGAGCTAAGGAGTCGCTGGTGGCGCATGCGCCGCTGCCGGAGTCGCCTGCTCAGTTGCTGGCGGCGCCGGCTCCACCGGATCGCGCGACCGCTTTGCATCTGCCCACGGAGGCGGGCGGAATCCACTGACTTTGCCATCCGGTCCAAAGAACACGCACCACGCGCGCTCGTCTGCTTCATCGGGATAGACAGCGCGCGTTGCGAAACTTGAAAGCGTGTCGCCGTACTGCCAGCGTTCGCCGCGCATCGGACCGGGGCCGCGTCCTGCAGGAGTTCCTGGCTTCACAACCGCGGCCGGCGGCGGGATGTAACTGCTCGAGGGCTCCCCGAGCGCGCCCGCCACTTCCTCGTGCGACATACCCACGCGCATCCGATTCCAATTCATCTCGTACTTTGGCGTCTGGCAAGCAGCAAGAAATGCTGTGGCGCAGACACAAACGCTCATCGACGCCGCACGGGCGAGGCGCGTCACCGCGCCAACCTCGCCAGCGCAGCGGTGCAATCATGAGCGAGCGGCGCCACTGCGACTCCTGTTCCAACAGCGCGACGCATCCAAAGATCTGGTGTAACGCGACCGATCGAGCAGATTCGCTTGGTCTCGGTAGCCAAATCCTTGCCATGCATGTGCGAGCGAATCTGATGACTGATGACATGTCCGAGCGTGTAGTCGGCCAAGTACAGCGGATGTCCAACCGTGTGTTGGTACGCCGCCAAGATGCGTGTGTGATCTGGACCAAAGTCTTGCTCGTAGTAGCGCGTCCAAACATCAGCGGCAATGGCGAGCGTTGCGTCGCGCAGCGCGGCCGGAGTTGCACCAGGGTGTGCATAGATCCAGCGCCACATGCGCAACTCAACCAAACTTGGACCAGCGATCTGTCGAGCAGCCAGCATGGTGGCAACCGCGTCGATGTCCTGCGAGCGCTGCATGTCGGCGCTGTCCTCAATTCCTAGAACACGCTTCGCAAGCGACTGGTAAAGGAACGCGAATGCCTCGGTGCATGCGGTGTTGGGCACATTCTGCAGCGCGGGTCGCGGCGCGTTGAAAGCACTGTAGAGCTGCTCCAAATTGTGTCCAAGTTCATGCATGGCGGTATCGAATCCGTCCCAGCCGAGTTCATCCTTCAGACGATTCGTACGCAACCAGGCTCCGTACTCCCCGAGCATGGGTCGCATTGCGTGACCGGAACCCTTGGCGATCTCCACCTTGATGCGAGCACCAAGGAAATCCGCTTCACTTGCTGGGAAACCGAGACCGCGCAAGACTTCCGGGAGCGCGGCTTGGAATGCAAGTTCATCAGCAAAGCGCGCCTTCACCGCAGCATTCAACTCTGCTGCTGGCTTGGTTTCTGCAACATCTTCAAAGTAGATGTCTTGTGGTTCAAGAGCGCGACCAAGTCGAGTGCGCAAGAATGCAGCGAGCGGCGCGCGTGCGGGATGTTCAAGTAAATCAATGAGCAGCCGTTCAACATCTGCTTCGGGAATCTCGCGCGCGAGATCAAACTTGCGCGCAATGGCCGTCGGGGCTTCCGGGTAAAGAACGTCGAAGCGCGCAGCCACTGCGTAGTGCGCAAGAATCTGCCGATAGCGCTCCGGACCAATGGTGTCTGCCTCGGCAACCGGCTTACCGCCGACCGTGTTGTGCGCCGGGTCCCACGCTGCACCGGCCGACGTTCGCTCCATCACACTGCGAGGAATGCTGCCATCAATGTGCCGGGCCATGACCCACATGAGCGCATGCTGCTTATCCAATCCATCTGGGTCGCCGTAGCCTGCCTTGATTTCTTCGCGAACGAGCCAATGCGCAAGGAGGGCGCGGTCTGGCTCAAACCAACGCTTGCCCTTCGCATCCACCATGGTGCCGACGGGCACATGGAACTTCGCAACAAAGTTCTGTGCTTCGTGACCCACGCGACGCGCGTGGTCAGCGAGCTCCGTGGGAACGCGTGGGCCAAACTGCTGCGCAACGCGCGCGGCGGCCCATTGCTCAACGCTCCAACTGTCGCCATTGGCCAACATCGTGCGCAGATCAGGGCGGTCGAAATTCAGGAGCGCAATGAACGCGATTTTCTGCCGATAGAGCTGATCAGAAAGATCGGGCGCTGGGTCGAACGACGCGAGCACGTCATCCACTCCAGCGCATTCATCGCCGACGAGGTCGTTCCACCGGCGCAGCGATCGTCGCATTTCATAGAGATGCCCACCGATTTGGCGGAGTGACTCCTCAAGGCGCGCCAGAAGGCGGGTGCGCAGCGTGGTGTCCATGACAAAGTGCTTCTCGCACAGGGCGCGGAACGCGGACGCATCACCGTCAGCAACAGACCACCGATCAGCAACACGCTTCACACCAGCCGTTGCGGCGGCGCGGGCGGCGTCCCCGTGTGTGGCGACGATCGCGTCAATAGCAGCGTTGCGCTCGGCAATAGAAATAACTTGCGCAACAGTGGCTGGAGCAACTGGCGCTGATGTACCGGGGTCGGACATGAGGGAATCCCTAAAGAGTGTGGGTTGGATGAGCGAGACTATGTCCGCACCGAATTACGGCGCAGCAGATTCAGCCGCGGGCTGTGCTGTCGGCGGCGGAGGTGGCGGCGGTGACTTGGCTGGCGGACCTTGAACTGCGTTGCATCCGGTGCATCCAGTGGCTCCCTTTGGACGCACGCTTGCGAACATTGTCATCGGCTGCTCCTTCTCGCGCCCATACAACTTGAGCGTTGCATAGAGCAGTCCCTCGCGCGGGCTCTTCGGAGTGATGCGAACGCTGATCTTGCGCACCTTCGCATCGACATGCTGACCGAGCATCTCCAACTGCACCTCGGGAGATCCACTCTCGACGGCCAAGATGTCTTCGCCGGCATCTTCCATCTCAAGACTCACATCGGTGCTACCACCGACATCAATGCGACCCGCATTCACGCGATAGTCCTTCATGCGGAACGCAGATGTTGGAATGGTGCGCTCGCTTCGGACCCAGATATCAAAGATCGGGCAATCGGCGCGGTCTGTTTCGATTGCTAAATATGCAGGGAATTCAGGCTGCCACGTGTCGAGGTCAAACTTCACCAAGTATTGCGCGCGCGGCGCATCGCCGATCGTGTAGCCGATGAACTCGGGAACTCGACCGCCAACTGCGCAGATCTGGAAGGGCTTCTTGTCAATACTCTCAACGACAAAGCGACCCTGATGCGGCTTGCCTTCAACGGCGTTGATGATGGGCGGGACTGCGCGCACTGGCATGGCGGTCTCGGCGTGCAACTGAATCTCAACTACTTTGGCATAACCATCCACGAGCACTCGAATGCTGGCGCGATGCGTCTGCGGCATCGATGCGCCTTCGAGTGCAGCCTCAAGCGAAGCGGACTGGCCGGGCTGCAACACCGTGCCCGCGAGTGCGCTAGTGGTGGTGCACTTGCAACTCGGCGTTACTGCGGCGATGGTCAGTGGCTTGGTGCCGGTGTTTGTGAGCGTGACAGTTCCCTTGGCACCAATGCGTGGCGTCATGAAGCCGAGGTCAAGTACAGGCGGCTGAACCGAGAGCGGCGGGAGCGAATCGATCGTGCCGGATGTGTCGATTGGCGGCGCGTCGGCGGGCGCGGGGACTGTTGTGGGGGCTGCTGCTGGCGCCGGGGTGACCGCTGGGCGCGAGGCCGGGGATTGAGCCATTGCAACGGGAGCGGCGAGGCTCGCAAGCATCAGGCAAGTCACGGCGACTGAGCGAACTGCGAGGCGAATGCATACTGGGTTCATGGTGGTCATAGTGGGATTTGGAGTGTAGAACGATCCTTCCGAATGTCCCGGCGCCCGGAGAGCACGAATCGATCAGTTATTAGCCTTGGACTACCCGGTTCTGGATGCAATGGGAGCCTATTGAACAACTTTTGAAATCCTATTACTTCCCATGATGCATTCCGGGGCTAGATTACGTTTGTAACAGAGGAGAGAGGATGGATGTGCTGAAGAGCACGCCCCACCTTAAACCAAAGACACCGTAAGGCCTTGGAGGGCCTGCCTGATGACACTTTGCCCTCCCGCTTCACGCATGCCGCTTCCGGCATGAATTAAAGAGCCCTTTTCCCTCCCTCCGCCCCCAAATCCTCACCGATTTGGGGGTATTTCTTTAGGTACTTCGCTATCCTGCGATGTTCCCCTCACCTACCTAGGAGCACTCCGCGTGAAGTCGACCGAACTGAAGTCCAACATGGGTATCAAGATTGACAACAAGCTGTACCTCATTACCCGGTTGGAGCACCGAACGCCCGGAAACCTTCGCGCTTTCATCCAAGTCACTATTCGGGATCTGAACAACGGCGCCATCTTGGAGAAGCGCCTCCGCTCCGGTGAAGAAGTTGAGCAGGTCGACCTCGACCGCCGCCAGATGGAATACCTCTACGAGCAGACCGGCAAGTTTGTGTTCATGGACCTTGAGTCCTATGACCAAGTGGAACTTCCCAAGGAAATCATCGGCGACATGCCGCTGTACATCCTTCCGAATAGCCAAGTGGTTGTCCTCTGGTGCGATGGCCGGCCGATTTCGATCGAAATGCCGATGTCCGTCACATTGGTAGTCACCGACACCGCTCCCGGCATCAAGGGTGCAACGGCCACCAACCAACTCAAGGAAGCAACGTGCGAGACCGGGCTCAAGACCCGCGTTCCCCCGTTCATCGTCACTGGCGAGAAGATCATTGTGGGCACCGAAGACGGCGCTTACAAGGAACGCGCGTAACTGATCGCGTCATACTGAGCCTCAAATAAACGCGCCGCGCGGCTAACTGCCGCGCGGCGTGTTGTTTACTTGTGCGCGGATTATCTATCCGCGTTGCTGAATTGCACGCTTTACTTTCGCACCGCGAGCGCAGCCGTCACCACCGCATCGACCGTGAAACCGAAGTGCTTGATCACCTGCGGCGCGGGGCCGCTCTCACCAAAGGATCGCATGGCGATGATTTGCCCATCAAGCCCGACGTAGTCACCCCAACCGCTGGCGCTACCCATCTCCACCGCAACGCGGGCACGCACGGCCGGCAGAAGCACGGAGTCGCGATATGCCTGCGTCTGCCGATCAAAGACCAGCGTGCACGGCATGCTGACCACACGGGCGCGCACGCCTTGTTCAGCAAGCTTTGCGTGCGCGTCAACACACAGACCAATTTCGCTGCCGGTCGAGATGAGAATCACTTCTGGCGCACCGCCACCGATCGGGTCAAGCAGAACGTAACCACCCTGCTGTGCACCGGACGCAGGGGCGCAACGTGTGCGGTCCAGCGTTGGCACATTCTGGCGGGTCAGCGTCATCATGGTTGGCGTACTGCGAGACTCCATCGCCCAACGGAACGCCTCGGCAGCCTCGTTGCCATCGCACGGCCGCCACACCGCCAAATTCGGCATGGCGCGCAGGCTCGCCAACTGTTCCACCGGCTGATGCGTGGGACCGTCCTCGCCGACGCCGATCGAATCATGCGTGAATACCCACAGACACGGCAGTTTCATGAACGCACTGAGGCGGATCGCCGTGCGCATGTAATCGGTGAACACCAAGAAGCCCGAGCCGAAGGCGCGCAGGCCGCTAAGGGTCATGCCATTGACCATGGCGCCCATGGCGTGTTCACGAATTCCAAAGTGCATGTTGCGACCGTCATAGGTGCCGCCAAACTCCGGCGCGTTGAAGGTGCCCGCACCCTTCAGGAACGTCTTGTTACTTGGGGTGAGATCGGCGCTACCGCCAATCATCCACGGGATACGTTCCATGATGGAGTTGATCACCTTGCCACCCGTCGAGCGCGTGGCGTCGCCCTTGGGATCAGCGGGGAACGGTGCAATACCAGCGTCCCAACCCGCGGGCAAATCGCCGCGCCACATGGTCTGCAATTCCTGGGCGCGCTC
>CANJHD010000091.1 GCA_947474065.1 Planctomycetaceae bacterium | reverse complement strand
GTTCGGCGGCGACTTCACGCTCTTCGGCGTCATCGTGAACTGCCATCCACGACGGGCGCGCGGCGGCGACCGAGTCCCCTGCTCGCAGCCGCCACAAGATAAAAGCGGCAAAGCCGGCACACGCAATCGCCAAAGTGAGAAGCGTGCTGAAATCGCGCACAATGGCAACGAGGCCAGCGGTTGAAGCAGTGGCGAGCGTTGCAACGGCCGCAATCCGCGGCGTTTCGTACTCACCGCGGCGGCGCAGGATGAACGCCTCCATGGCGCGGCCACCGTCAAGCGGAAGCATGGGCAGCAGGGCCAATAGTGCGAGCTGCGCGCCGGTCCAGTGGGTAATCCATAGAGCGTCGATCCACCAGGCGTGTGGATTACTGAGCCACGATGCGGAAATTGGGTCTGGCAGGCCCGCGCCGATCCAGTCGCCAGTCACCATGCCGAGCGCGATTCCCATGGCGGCGAAGGCCACGGCGGAGACGGCTGTTCCAACGGCTGCGGAGAGAAGCGCGGCTAGCCAGCCGGGCGCGGGATCAATTCCTTGCAAGCTGCCGAGGGGCCACAACACGACATCGGCCGCGGAACCACCCGAAGCGCGCACCACTAGGGCACGCGTGGATTCACGCAGCAATACCAAGAGAAACAGCGCTCCCACCGCCATGCCGACCGTACTTGCGCCGTGTACCGATGACTCCTCGGCTGGCCCGTATGAGCCGCGCAGAACCACAATCAGCGCGTAGGCGATGAATGTGAAATGCACCCGGAAGTGGATGCCGGCGATCGGAAAGAGTGGTAACGACCACGCCAGTGGATTGGAAGCCGAGGGCGCTGATCGTTCCCAGGTCATGAGTTCAACTCCGGAGATCCCATTGGCGCGGCTCCGCTGCCGGAAGCGCCATGTTTCCAAAGCGTGAATGCGCCGAGGGTCTTGCCGTCAATGAGTTGGCCTCGGGTGATCATGGTCTCCACGTCGGCTACTGAGCGCTTCACGACCTCAATTTGTTCGCCAACTTCAAGGCGCTGGGGTACGGGCGTCAGTCCGGTTGCTTCGAAGACGTACATGCGTTCATCGGCGAAACCGGGGCTTGTGAAGAAGACACCAACGGGGCGAATATGCGCGGCAGCAAATCCGGTTTCTTCCTCAAGTTCACGCGCGGCCGCGAGGGCGGGGTCTTCTCCTGGCTCCAACTTGCCAGCGCAGAACTCATCAAGCCACGTGCCGACCGCCACGCGCCAGTTGCGGATCATGACGAGGCTGCCATCGGCGAGCACCGGGATCACCGTCACCGCGCCGGGATGCCGAACAATATCGCGGACGATGACGCGACCAGCATCGTCGCGAAATGTGACGCGCTCGACGGCAAACACGCTGCCCCGGTGGATGGGGGTACGGTCATAGGCAACACGGGGCAGAGGCAGGCCGGGAGTTCCATCCATGGGATCTTCTGAATCGTACGCGAGTGCCATTGCCGTCCGGCGTCGAGTCGGGGATGATGCGCGCATGGAAGTCCCCCGCATGCCAAGCACTCGCCTGATGGATTGCCGCTCATGATGAATCTCGACGAGCGCCCCTCACGGCGTGACTTTGCGCTTGGCGCCACCGCGATTGGCGCGATTGCGGGCGTTGCCGCCCTGCTCTTGGCATTCGGAAAGCTGCAGCCACTCTTGGAACGACGCTTCCCAGTGATCGTGGAGACCAATGGGGCACAGGGAGTCCGCCCGGGCAGCCTTGTCACACTCAACGGCGTCACGGTTGGCGCGGTTCGCGGTGTTGCGGTTGACCCCGCTTGGCATCCGCCCGTGCAGATCACTATTGAATTGCGCCCGGACGCGCGCGTTCCAGCGGATGCGGAGATTCGGCTTGCGGAATCGCTGGTCGGAGGATCAGCGGAAGTGGCGTTCCGTGTCCGCGCCGATGCCGACGCAGGCGCCGCGCTTCTGGCGGCCGCTGAGCCGCCGATGCGGGTGCGTGGCGAGAGCGTCAGTTTGCAAGAACGCCTCGATGGCGCGCTTGTTGGAGCAAAGGCGGCGATCGACCGCGCGCGCGTCTGGCTTGACGATGAACAATTGCGCGCCGATGTGAAGGGTGCGGTTGGTCGCGCAAACCTGCTCTTTGATGAGGCCACCGATACGGTTCAGATTGTTGGCAACCTTTCGCAGAGCGTGCAGATGGACGCCACGAAACTGGCCATCACGCTGCAGCACACCGCTGATTCGCTGGCATCGGCCATGGCGCGCGTGGACGAGATTGTCGCGCGTGTTGGTAAGGGCGAAGGAACTGCCGGACGAATGGTGAGCGATCCATCGCTCTATGAGAACCTGGCCGACAGTGGCGTGCGATTGCGCGAGGCACTTGACCAGGCGAACTTGCTACTGCTACAGATTCGAGAGAAGGGCCTGCAGATAAAGGTGCCGTAAGTGGCGAGTGAGTTCATCGGGTGGACATGGAAGCATTGCGCGACAATCAGTAAAACGCACGAAGCCCGGCGCGGGGCCGGGCTTCGTGAAAGATCACATTGATGTGTGAAGATTCGTGACGGCACTGCGCCGCGCGATTCACTTTCCGGTGGTTGCTGTCGTAGCAGTTGCCTTACGGCTACTGGAAGTCGAAGCAGCTGACTTCGCAGGAGTTGTTGCGCGGCTGGTGGTCGCCTTAGTTGCATCAACCTTGCCCGCAGCTGCCGGAGCATTACGGGGATTTTCCGTCTTCATCGCGGCAGCGTCGCTGCTACTTGATGCAGTCTTTGAAGTCACAATCACCTCAACGCGGCGACTCTTCTCCTTCGATCCCTCGGGACGATCCGGGCCAAAGCTCATAAGACCCATGTGTGCGCCCATCACGCCCTTGCGGTCGAGGTAGCCACGCACTGCAAAGGCGCGCTCGAAGCCGAGGTGGTAATTGGTTGGGTAAGAACTCTTGCGAATCGGATCAGCGTCGGTGTAACCGACAACGAGGATCTCGCGATCGCTGAACTTATTCTTGATAGCTGCAGACACCTTGTCGAGTGACTTGCGCGCTGTGTCCTTGATCGCAGTGCGTCCGCTATCGAAGAGCAAGCTGTCGGCGATGGTCAAGTGAATGTCGCCACCCTGAACGGTCGCCTCAACGCCTTCGATGCCCTGGAAATCCTTGGCATTGACGCCCGCAACTTCAGTGGTCCCAGTGGACGGAGCGGCGGCCTGTTGATTGCATGCATCGAGTTGCGATCGCAGATCAGTGGCCTGCTGCTGAGCGCGAGCGAGTTGCTCGCCCATCGCGTTCAGATTGTTGTTCTTTTCATCGAGTTGCTTTGTGAGCGACTCGTTCTGATTCAGGAGGTCTGCCTCAACAACCTTCTGGTTGTCGTTGCAACCAACAAGAAGCGCCGTAAGCGCGAGTGCAGGGACGGCGATAATGCGAGTGAATGTCATTGGGCTGAATCCTTTCAAATGGTTCGTGACTGCAACCGATAGCAGGCCATCGGACCGCGCATCCTTGCGAGGTGGATGCATTTCACACGACCCCAGAGCCGCTGTAAAGGGCTTGGAAGGCATTTTTATTGAATTGTTGCCACTTCCGGCACATACGTCCGGACATCGCCCCTCCCGGCGGGGACGCCCTCAGTTTGCTGAGCCGGGACGAGCAAGCAGGAGTAATGCCCCTACAAGAACCACCACAAATGCAAGCAGGCGCAAGATGCGAGAGAGCGCAGTCCGGGGACCGGGTTCTTCCTCAAATCCGGCGCCTGACACGGCACTTCCGGTCACGCATCCCGCCACGAGTAATGCCGCCACGGCAGCCCCTGCACCCGGACGAATGCTTGCCGACAGTATCCACGCGATCACGGCGCTCACCATCAAGAGGATCGATGCCGCAGCGGCAAGCCCGCCAGTTCGACGAGCGGCCCAGGCTGACACGGCGGCGGCCACCGCCAACACGGAAGCCACTGCCAACGCGCCACCCGGATCATGGCGCGCCCATCCCCCCAACTGCGCCATGGATGCCATTCCGGCAATCACGGCGGTAGCAATGATCGGCTTCAGGAAGAATGCCGCAAATGATCCCACGGCGAGCGACGGTCCAAAGGGCATGCGCATTGGCGCGCGTCGGAACAGATTTGCAAGCCACCAAGCGAGACCAACAAACGGCGCGACCACAAATCCAATAAGGGCTACGCGCCAGCCAAAGACCGCCCCGACACACGACATGAGATGGACATCGCCAAGACCGAGCGCCTCCGTATCAAGAAGAACCGATGCAACGATTCGAAGCGCCCACACCACCCCACCGCCGATGACAAATCCGGCGGCAACCGCAAAGAAGGCTCCGACGGCAGGATGCATGGCTGCCGGCGCGGGAACGTGGCTGGCCATGAGCCAGCCGACCACCCCCATCAATACTGCTGGGCCAATGAAGGCGATCTCCTTGATCATTTCCCGCCGAGCATGCGGATAGTCGGCGAAGACATCGCCTTCGCTTTCGGCAAAGTCACCCCAGTCTTCAAAGGAACGCGGCAAAATTCCGCTAAAGAGCAGTACACGACCGATGGCTAGCCCGCCCAGCGCACCGGCGGCAGCCACGCAGAGGGGCCATGACGGCGCAAGCATTGGAAACGGTTCACCAACATCGTGTGCAATCAGCGCAGCCAGCGGCCATCCGATCAACGCCACTATCGATGCCCAACCAGGGATGGCGATCGGGATGAGGAATGTGCGCGCATCGCACATCGTCATGGCAACCAATGCTCCGGTGCCCCAGAGCACAACAACAAGCGCTGGGAATGCAACGATCACGCCCTGAGCGTGCCACCACCCATCGCCCACCGAATACCAGAAGTCGGCCGATGCGGGCAGAAAGAGAACTGCGTAGATGGCGACAAAGAGCAGCCCCATCATCAACTCGCTCAGCACATAGCGCACTGGAATACGAACTTTGCACGCTGAGCATTGACCACGCACAAAGAGGTAGCCAACAATCGGCACGTTCTGATACCACGGCAGGCGGTAACCACACACCGGGCAGCGCGACGGCGGAGATATGACGCTGAGCCCCGCAGGCATGCGGTATGCAACCACATGAATGAAGCTGCCGGCGCACGTGCCGAACGCAAACATGAACAACATGTTGATGATCGTGGGGAGCGCAATCGTGAAGTCGTTCAAGCTTCCCATAGTGAGTAATTCCGTGTGGATTGAGGCGAGCACTGACCGCTCATTGACAGTCAGAACGGCGCGTCTACTTGCGCGGGCTTGGCATCAGCATCAAGCTGCTGGCCAGAAATTGCCTCGATGCGCTGCTCGGCGCTGTCGAGCACTTGGCGGCACCGACGCACCAACGCATCGCCGCGCGCGTACTCGCGCAGACTGTCTTCAAGGACCGTTTCGCCCTTCTCCATGCGGTCGATGATGGCTTCGAGCTCTTCGATCGCCTCTTCGTAACTCATGGCCGCCACCTCTGCATCGAGTGCGGGATCGGCGGGCGGCTTACTGACAGATTTGCGTATTTGCTTGCTCATGCGTGTGTGCTGCTCGTATGAAAGGTTACCCGGCAGGCGGCTCAAACAGGGTTGGCCCGGCGGAAACGCCAGGAGAAATCACTCGCGATCGCACCGTGCCATCGGCGAGGCGAGATTCGATTTCTTGACCCGGACGCGCATCGGCGGCACTGCGAATGAGTGTTCCATCAGCGGCGAACGTTAGCGACCAGCCCCGCGCGAGCGTTTCGCCAGGACCAAGAAGACGCAACTGCCGATCGGCGCCCGCAAGTTGCCCGCGCAAGTCATGAATCGATCGACGCGCCGCGCTGTGCAGGCGTGCGTCGAGACCCAAGAGGCGTTCGCGGGCCGCGGCGTGACGTGCGGCCGGACGGTGACGTTCAAATCGCGTCCGCGCATCGGCAAGTCGATGACGCGTGCCGTTGACGCGCGCGCGAGCGGCCAACGCAAGACGCGCCACGCTGCGCAGAAGCGCGGCGCGGTACACATCAATCACCGCGCTTGGCGAACGGAACATGGTGTGTCGCGCATGTGCTTCCACGGTTCGCCGCAGTTCATGGATCCGGCGGCGGATCAAGAATTGCAGGCGATCATGCAGATGATCGGTCTGCTGAGTCATGCCCTCGCTGTCGGGCAAGAGCGCCATCACTGCGGCAGTGGGCGTCGATGCACGCTTGTCAGCAACGAGTTCGATGATGGTGGTATCCGATTCGTGCCCGATGGCGGCGACAATCGGCGTTGTGGCGCGGAACACGGCGTCGGCAACGATGCGCTCGTTGAATGCCCAGAGATCTTCGAGGCTTCCGCCACCGCGAGTGACGATTATTGCGTCAATTCCAAGCTCATCGGCGCGGCGATCGACTGCATCGATTGCGCGGGCCACGGCGGGCGCTGCGGCATCGCCCTGCACCGGAACATCAACCACCAGAATGCGCACGAACGGCGCGCGGAGGCGTGCAGTGCGCAGTACATCCTGCAAAGCGGCGCCAGTTGCACTGGTGATAACTGCAATGGCGCGCGGATAGTCCGGAAGTGGACACTTGCGCGCGTCATCAAAGTAGCCCTGCTCGCGCAGAGTTCGGCAGAGTTCCTCATAGCGCTGCTGCAGCGAACCTTCGCCAACGCGTTCGATGCGCGTCACTACCAACTGCGTTCGACCGCGTGGTCCCCAATGCGTTGGGTCGCCGGTGAGTATCACCTGCATACCGTTGGATGGAGTGATGGTGCTGCGCGCATTGGTGCTTGCCCACATCACGCACTCGAGTTGGCTCTTGTCGTCCTTGACCGTGAAGTACCAATGCTCGCGGTGTGTGAAGTTGGACACCTCACCGACAATGCGCTGTCGCCCGGCGGACTCCACCGCTCGGCGGATGATGTTGCTCGCCTCACTCACGGTGATTGGCGGCGGCACGGCAGCCGATGGGGCCGCCGGATCACCAAGCGCCGCGGCTTTGGCCGCGTGTGCGGCGTCCTTCGCGGGATCAAAGAGTCCACCGCGCGCAAGATTCGGATCAAAGGGCACTCGCTTCACGACCGATACGATACGGGCGCTCAGGGCAGCGCATGAAGAACATTGAACTTCGGCCATCAACACCTATCGAAGCGTTCCCCGGCGTGGGGCCGCAGGTGGGGCAATCGTTTCGTCACCTCGGGCTTGCAACCGCTGGGGACCTGCTCCGCCATTTCCCGATGCGTTACGAGCATGACCGCGGCGAGCGAACGGTGGCGGAACTCATAGAACTGTGCGAGCGCGGCGAGAGTCCGATCGCTGCATTGCGCGTCGAAGTTGCCTCCGTGCGCCACACGCCGCGACCCAAGCCGCGCTCGGAAGCCACCTTTGAGGATGACACGGGGACAGTCCGCGCCGTCTGGTTCCACGCTCCTTGGATGCGGCAGAAACTCCATCCGGGCGGCAAGGGTGTCATCCAGGGCCAGGCCAAGTTGCGTGGCAAGTATTTGGAATTGACCAATCCGCGTTGGGAGCCCGAGGGCGCAGTGGAAG
>CANJHD010000090.1 GCA_947474065.1 Planctomycetaceae bacterium | reverse complement strand
CAAAGTTGCGAAGCGCGGGGTCTTCCTTGATCAGTTCCGCGCACAAGGCATAAGCCGCTTCGCTACGCCCAGCAACAAGCAGAATTTGCGCCTTCTGCACCTTGGACTGCATTGCTTCTTCGCCCGTGCTGGCAGCAATCTCTGCATCAATGAGTGCAACGGCTTTGTCCCAGTCTTTGCTGTCAATCGCCTTGGTCATGTCATTCTGCCGACCCATGGCCTTCATCTCTTCGGCAACGGCGTCTTCGAAGGTTTGCTTGGCAGTCTTGGGGTCCCATGTTCCATCAACGATCTTGGCAAGCGGCGCATCCATTTCCATTGGGTGACCAATCCACTGCACCACGCCTTCCTTCACAATGAACGCAGTGGGAATGCCGCCTTGCCCGGAAGCCTCCATGTACGCCTTGTACGTGGAACGATCGGGATCAGTGGCCAGCGTGTAGCGAGCCTTCTGCTTCCATTCGTCCTTTTCCAAGAACGTTCGAACCGTCTCTACTTTTTCGTCACTGACTCCAACGATCACCACGCCCTTGCTCTTCATGTCCTCTGCAAGTTTGGTGAGGTGCGGCATGCTTTGCCGGCAGGGCGGGCACCAAGTGGCCCAAAATTCAATCACATACACCTTGCCGGGTTCAAAGAACGTGGGCTTCTCGCCGCGCACGAAATCGGAGATCTCTGGGATCGGCGCTTTGGAGCCGATGGAGAGGGCGAGCGTGGTTGGAGCGGCTGGTGCTGCCGGTGCAGCTTGAGTAGCAGCCGGCGCCTGCGAGATGATCGCGGCGAGAAGAACATTGAGCATTGGGTCAGTCCTTTCGAGGTGTCGGTCGATCCGTCACTTACCGGTTGGTGCGCCGGCTGGAGGTGCTGGAGCAACTGGAGCCGCTGGAGCAACAGGTGCACCAGCCGGAGCCATTGGAGCGCCCGGTCCACGCGGTGCTCCCGGACCACCTGGTCCGCGTGCGCCGCCCGGGCCCATCGCGCCGCCCGGACCGCCCGGACCGCCTGGTCCGCCCGGTCCACCTTCCATGCCCATCGACTTCATCATTTCGCCCTGCATTGTCTGAGCGAACGCAGCGTTGGCTTCTTCGATGGTCTTGAACTTGCCGTCCATGACATCCTTGGCGGTGGACGCGGCGGCGGTCTTGATCGATGCGCGCATGGTCTCGCCCATCATGTTGGCCATCATGGCCATTTGCGCGCCTTCGTCGCCCTTCATACCGGATGACTTGTCGAAGTCAAACCACCACTTGCCATCGGCCTTCACCACGGCGGTCGGCTGACCGGTTGGCTTGCCTTCGGCGTCACTCGCCAAGATCGTTGCGGCGGAGTCGCCGTCCATCTTCACTTCGAACTTCGCGCCATTGACTGGCACCGGAATCGGCATTGATCCAGCCTTGCCGAACTTCGTTGTGGTGGCGGTGACGACGGGCTGCATGTCTTGGATGAGAGCTGCAGCAACGCGGATTGAAATGTTGCCGCCTTCGTTGGCGGAACGCATGGCGCGGACGAGTCGGAGCATCGCTCCTGGGTCCTTGCTTGCGTTCGGCAGGAAGGCAATGATTTCATCGGTGCTCGCAAATCCCTCGGGAGTGATTGCTGGGAACACCTTCTCGGCAGCAGGGCTCAGCTTGGCAGCTGGACGAGCTGGACGCGGAGCGCGGGGAGCCGTGGTGGCATCCGGTGCAGCGGCCGGAGCGCCCGGTGCAGCTGCCGGAGCAGTGCCATTCGGTTGCGGCTCTTGTTGGAACGAAGTCTTCTTGGTCTTCGTCGGGGCGTCGCCACTCTCGTACTTCTTGAGAGTCTCCTTGAGATCGTCGGCCATGTCGCCCTTGGCATTCTCAATGGCTTTCTTTTCCATCTCGATGGCCTTGGCCTTGTCGCCCGATTCCCAGTACGCGCGCGCCATGGTGTCCATGATTGCGCCGTCCGTGCCGTTGCTTGCTGCAATAGCCTGCGTTGCCACATCCGTTGCGAAACCAATGTCTCGGTCAGTGACCTTCTCGCTGTCGAGGACAAACCACGCCATTGCATTGAGAATCATGGCATTGTCCTTGTTGGCAGCAGCGATTTCGCGTCCGAGCTTGTAGGCATCGGCTGGCTTCTTCGCGTCGGTCAACAGGAGCTGGAACTTTTGGACCTTCATGGACTGCTTCGCTTGCTCAGGGGCAGTAGCGATGTCCTCGTCCATCATCTTTACGATGGCGTCCCAGTCGCCCGACTTGCGGGCCTTCATCATGGCTCCGCGACGCGCCATTTGCTGGCGGGCCATGGCGGTTTCCTTCTCGAACTCCACCTTGAACTTGTTCGCATCCCAGGTGCCGGCAACGATCTGCGCAAGTGGCTCATCCATGCTCATCGGGTGGCCGATCCACTGAACCTTGTTGTCCTTGACGACAAACGCGGTCGGAATGCCATTCTGAGCGGCGGCTTCCATGTACTGCTTCTGAGTTGAACGATCGGGATCAGTGGCGAGGTTGTAGCGCGCCTTCTGCTTCCACTCGTCGGTGTCGAGGAACTTGGTGACGGTCTCAAGCTTCTCGTCGCTGATGCCAACGATGACAACCGAGTCCTTGTACTTCTCTGCAACATCGCTCAGGTGCGGCATGCTCATGCGGCATGGTCCACACCAGGTTGCCCAGAATTCCACCACGTACACCTTGCCGGGCGCGAACCACTTTGGCTCGGTGCCACGCACAAACTTCTCGATCACTGGCTTCGGCGCGGTGCTGCCGATGGTCATCGGTTCCGGCGCTGCTTCGGCCTTTGGAGTGTCCTGTGCCGCAACAGACGCGGTGCAGATAAGGGCGAACGCTGCGGCCTGCGCGGAGCGCCAGGCGAACGACGAGAGAGTGCTTTGCATGATGGTGACCTGCATGAGTGGCATCGTTGCGCCATCGGGCGCAATCCGGTTGGGCGAAGATACCACTCCCGCCCGCCACGCACCGCGTGTGGACGACAGCGGGCGTATCCTTCGCGGGCGTCAATTCGGTACGCCCGAGAATCTCCGCATCGACGCACTCCACACCGCCATGGCCAACGCTTCCACCAACATTCCCGCCGCCCGGATCATTGATGGGAAGGCACTTTCTGAGATCGTCCGCAACAGCCTTCGCTCGCGGATAGCGGCAGCGGGGCGCCCGGTTCGACTCGACGCCCTATTGGTGGGCGACGATCGCGCAGCTGGCATCTACGCTATGAACCAGGCGAAGACGTGCGCTGAGATTGGCATTGAGTATGTGCTGCATCGCCTGCCTGCGAGTGCATCCGCCGACGATGTCGCTGGTCGCGTGCTGCTCCTGAATGTTGATGATTCCGTACGCGCCTTGATGGTGCACCTTCCGCTTCCCGGCGGCGTTGATACTGAGCGCATTCAATCGCTCATCAGCCCTGATAAGGACGTTGAAGGCGTCAATCCGGCGAATATTGGAAATGTTGTTTACGGTCGGCGCAGTCTTGTGCCATGCACTGCACTGGCAACGCTCGAGATGATTGAATCCACTGGCATTCAGTTGCGTGGTAAGCGATGCGTTGTTGTTGGTGCAAGCAACATTGTGGGCAAGCCAATTGCAGTGCTCCTGATGCGCACCGAGGCGACCGTTCATTCAACAAACAAGTTCACGCCTGATCTTGCGGCACTCTGTCGCACGTGCGATGTGGTGGTTGCTGCGTGCGGCGTCCCGGAACTCGTGAAAGCCGACTGGGTCAAGCCGGGAGCAGTCGTTATTGATGTGGGCATCAATCGGATCGACGGCGCGGATGGCAAGAAGATCACTGTTGGTGATGTTGACTTTGCAGCCGTGAGCGGAGTGGCTGGTTGGATATCGCCAGTTCCCGGTGGCGTTGGCCCCATGACTGTTGCCATGTTGTTACGCAATGTGGTGGACGCGGCGCTTCGCTGAACTCAAGAGCGCATCACGCAAGTAGTCGCGCGGCTTCTTCATACTTGGCACGCGTTTCCCGAAGCACTTCGGCAGGCAGTACTGGCCCTGGTGGTTCCTTGTGCCACTCGCCGCGCGCGACGCGTTCGAGAAGCCAATTACGCAGGTATTGCTTGTCGAAACTGGGTTGGTCGCGACCCGGCGCGTACCCCGCCACGGGCCAATATCGACTTGAATCGGGGGTGAGTACCTCATCAACGAGCATGAGTTCCGATGTTGCTTCGCCGTGCGCATCAAGTGCGAAACCAAACTCAAACTTTGTGTCCGCAAGTATCAGCCCGCGAGCGCGTGCCCGTGCGGCAGCGGCCTTGTAGATGTTGAGCGTCATGCTCCGCAGCCGTTCGGCAAGTTCGCCGCCGATGGCATCGCACATTGCTGTAAACGAGATATTTTCGTCGTGACCTTCTGCCGCCTTGGTTGCCGGCGTGAAGATCGGTTCGGGCAGTTGCTCGCACTGACGAAGCCCAGCTGGCAGTTTGATGCCGCATGCGGTTCCGTGTGATTGATATTCCTGCCAACCACTGCCCGCGAGGTAGCCGCGAGCCACGCACTCCACCTGCACAACGCGCGCTGCGCGGCAGATCATTGAGCGACCCGCAAGCATGGCGCGTTCGACATCATCAATGCCAGGGATGGTCGAAACATCAGTCGACACAAGATGATCAGAAGCGATGTGCAGCGAACGCAGGAACGAGAACCATGCAACGCTGATTTCCGTCAAGAGCCGGCCCTTCCCAGCGACTGCCGTTGGCATGACCACATCGAAGGCACTGATTCGATCGGTGGCGACCACCAAAATCCGTGGCGACTCGCCGGATTTGGTCGGGAGGGAATAGACATCGCGGACCTTGCCTTGACGTCTACCGCCAAGGGGTAAGTGCGTCTCAAAGACCGCGTCTGCAATCGCATTTGTGCCGGGGAGGGCGCTCATGACGGGCATCGTAATCATCCACCATCGGATTGGCATTCTTGCTGCCTTTCCGCAGGCAGTTGCCGATTGGCATGTGCTGCCCGGCTACACTCGGCGAATGCTTCGTTTCACGGTGTTCGACGAGGACGGGCCGGCGCGTGATTGGCCGCTTGTCAATGCACACATTCTTGGCGTCGATGACACGGCGCTCGAGGGAGTTGTTGCATTCAGCAAGGGCAAGATCGTTTGCAAAGCAGTCGATACGGAACCAGCCATTGCACTGTGTCTTGAAGTTGATGCGGGCAAGGCCGGCACCATGATGTTGCAGACGTGCCTTCTTGAGCAGCGCAATGAGCCATATCGTTTGTACGAGGAGCTGGCGCGCCATCGCGTGAAGATTTTCCTTGAGAAGAGTGAGAACTGGGGCTTCCTTGATCCCGCTAAGGCGCCGGAGGCTTTCGAGCAATTCGAGCGCGCGCGTTCCATGTTCGTCACCGGCACTGTGGATCAGCAACCGTACCGCTCGCAAGTTCACCACCGCGACGCGTTGGCAATTGCCATGGACGCGAGCGAGAAACTGGTGATGAAGCGCACCGAATGGATGCTCAACCGCCGTTATGCCAAGCAGGGCGCGCAGCGGGCGCTTGGAGTGCGCATTCCAGTTGAGAAGGCGCCGGAATTGCTGAAGGCCGCGCTCATTCAGGACTTTGACATTTTGTCAGTACCCACGCCGTGGCATCTGATTGAGCCCACGCAAGGGCGTTTCGTGTGGGATCAGGTTGATCGATGGATGCAGTTTGCAAAGCTTGGGAAGCGGGAGTTGATTGTCGGTCCGCTTCTTGATGCAACAGCCGCCGGGGTTCCGGGTTGGGTGCGTCCCATCATGGCCGACCCTGCAAAGCTTAAGGATCGCTTGCACGCTTTCATCACCGAGGTTGTCACGCGCTATGCGCCGCTCAATCCGATTTGGAACATTGTTTCTTCGATCCATTTGAATGAGGCTGTGGCGCTCTCGCCGGAGGCGATGGTGCAGGCCACGCGCATTGCGGCCGTCTCGGTTCGGCAGGTTCAGAAGAACGCCAAACTTCTTGTTGAGGTCGGCGATCCATTTAGTGATATTCCGCCCGGTGCTGATGGAGCCATGAACGCCATTCGCTATTTGCGAGCACTGGTTTCTGAGGGCGTGTCCGTGGATATTGTTGGTATTCCGGTTGTGATTGGCGATGCTGCTCGGGGCAAAGGAACGCGCGACCTCATGCAGGTTGCCGCGATGCTCGAGCGATTTACGAGCCGCAAAGAAATGCCGCCGGTGGTTGTTACCGCGTGCGGCGCACCAAGTGAGCCGCACCCCGAACCGGGTGCCGGTTTCTGGCGTCGACCATGGGGCACCGAGTCGCAAGCGGCGTGGGCCGCCATGTGCTTCCAGATTGCAATGGCAAACCCAGGAATTCAGGCGGTCGTCTGGGAGCGGTTGCGCGACGAAGCGGGGCTTGGAATTAAGCACGGCGGGCTGTTTGCCGCTGATGGAAGTCCCAAGCCAGCAGCCGAGCGGTTGGTTCGTTTTCGCCGTCGGATTCGGAATGCGCTCCCGCCGATTGCTTCGGGGAACGCGCCCGGTGAAGTGGCCAGTAGCGCCTCCGTGCCTGAGGACGGCTGATGCGAATCCTTCGCATGGTGCGCCAGCGGGGAGCCGCCGCGGTGGTTCTTGGATGCTCACTTGCCGCATTGGCGAGCGCAATTCCAACTGAGTTTCGCGCTCCGGCACCGGAAGCACCCGCTCCGGACCTCATTGATATCAATCGAGCCGGGGCGGCAGAACTTTCGTTGCTGCCTGGCGTCGGACCGTCGCTGGCACAGGCGATCGTTGCTGATCGCACGACCAATGGTCGGTTTGTCGCGATTTCTGACATTGATCGAGTCCGCGGAGTAGGCCCGGCAGCTCTTGCTCGGATCAGCGCGTTTATTTGCGCTCCCGCCTACGCTCCGCAGTGATGCCTTCCACCCCGGATGCGTCGCCCGCCTGGTTTGGCGGGCTTGTCGCCGCGAGCGCCATAGACCCACTCGTCACCAATGTCGAGGCGGGCGGGGCATCTTCGTGCCGTGGTGCGGCGGGCAGCAGCACGGTGTTTGTTGCCGCTGCGTTGGCGCAACGCACGCAGCGCGCGCTGCTCTTGGTGACTGCGCACATCGATGAAGCGGACGAGGCGGTATCGGAGCTCAACGATCTCTTCGCGGCGGGCCTTGGTCCGGAACCGGTGCTACTGCCGGCGCTCGAAAGTTCGCCGGGCGAAGGTGGATCCGCGCTCGACTTACTCGCTGAGCGCTTGACGGTCGTGCGCCGGCTCATCGAGGGAAACATGCCAGGAATTCTGGTGGCGCCATTTCCTGCATTGATGCAGATGGTGCCGGATGCTGCGCTCTTGCCGCGACTGCTGCGTGTTGCGCGTGCCGGAGAGAAATGCTCGCCGCGTGAACTCTCAGAGTGGCTTGCGAGTGTTGGTTACATCCGCACTGAGGCAATTGAGAACCCATGCGAATTCGCTGTGCGCGGTGGGCTGATTGACGTCTTTCCGCCAGGTGGTGCTCTGCCGGTGCGCCTTGATTTCTTTGGTGATGAACTCGAGCGCATCTTTGAGATCGATCTTGTTACCCAGGCAAGTGATCGCCGCATTCCGGAGGCGCAGTTGGTTGGTGCCAGTATCTCGTCCATTCT
>CANJHD010000089.1 GCA_947474065.1 Planctomycetaceae bacterium | reverse complement strand
GCATCAAACGGCACCGGGATCACCACGATCCGCGCGTCGTTGGGGCCGATGGCAAGACCGAAGAGTCCGTCGCCGGTAGCAGCGGCATCCGGGTCAAAACCTGCGGGGACGAATGGGGGCTTGGCGGGCTGCTTGGTGGGCATTGCCGGCGCAGGATATGGCATCCGCTGTCCTCGGCACGCGGCACGAGCCGTACCCCGCCTCCGGTACATTCTGTCCCCCATGCCAACGCCGACCCTCCCCGTACTTGAGTTCGTTGCCAACAACTATCGCAACTTCAACGCCCGCGCCACGCGCGATGCGTTGTACTCCTACTGGGATCACGTGGGTAGCGGCGGCAAGATGTATTGGGCGGTGGCTGGCGCCATGAGTTCTGCGCAGCTCGGCATCACCCTTGCGCCAGCGATCCGTGCGGGCCTGGTGCACGGCCTCAGCGTGACCGGCGCCAATCTGGAGGAGTCACTCTTTCGACTGGTAGCGCATCACGGCTACAAGGACTTCCCCGACTATCGCTACTTCACAAAGAAGGATGACACCAAGATCCTCAAGCAGCGCATGCGCCGCGTGACGGACACCAGCATTCCGGAAGACGAAGCATTCCGCGCGGTTGAGAAGATCCTTGTGCCCATGTGGAAGAAGGCCAGCAAGAACGGCGACCGCCGCTTCTGGCATGAGTACTTCTATGAACTGATTCTCTCGATCCCAAAGAGCAAATACCAAGGCAACCCTGAAGAGTGCTGGCTACTGGCAGCAGCGAAGGCCAAGCTGCCGATGGTGGTTCCGGGTCACGAAGATTCCACGTTCGGAAACATCTTTGCATCGCATGTGAAGTTCAATGATTGCAGTGCAAACATTGTGAAGAGCGGCATTGAATACATGGGTCAGCTCTACGACGATTACAAGGTGCTTTCCAAGGGCAAGGGCGTTGGGTTCTTCCAAATCGGCGGCGGTATTTCTGGCGACTTCCCGATTTGCGTTGTGCCCAGCATTAAGTACGACCTGCAGCAACCGGTGAAGCCGTGGGCATACTTCTGCCAGATCTCTGACAGCACTACCAGTTACGGCAGTTACTCCGGCGCAACGCCCAATGAGAAGATCACTTGGGACAAGCTCACCGAGAAGACGCCGATGTTTGTCATTGAATCGGATGCCACGATTGTGGCACCGCTGATGCTTGCGGCACTGCTTGAGTGCTGCAAGAATCCGAAGGCCGCGGCCGCCATCATCAAGGCATCGCGCGCCCACACCGCGAAGAGTGCGGCCAAATCTCGCTGATTGAGTGCAGTGGCGGCGATTATCCGTGCAAAGTAGAACTCGTGGCTGTCGATGAGGGAAATCTCCCTGCCGCGGCAGCTACGCTTCAATGATTGCAGGAACTTCGTTTCGTATGAAATGTAATTCTGCTACGCTCGGCTGCTCATCCGTCGAAGATGACACGTTCGGCAAGGACAAACCGGGGGCTCGCGAACACCATGACATATCGCCTGCCAATTTCGATTGCGGCATTTGCTGGCGTTCTGGCGATTGCCATGATTGCCGCTATACCGGCGAAGCAACCCACTTTGGACGAGGCTTCGCAGACGCTCAAACCAATCACCGTGATCACCGGCCAACTGACGGCTGTTGGCGGGGTGCAACTGCTTGATGACACCGCATTGCCTTCCGGCACACCACTGCTCGGCGGCGACATAGTGGTTGATGGCGCCATGATCAACGAAGGCACCAGCACTGCGCTTGTCCTCGCCGGCGAAGCGATCGTCAGCCTCCAACCCGGAGCAATTCTGACAGCGGTTGGGACCGGCACACCAGCAAGGCGATGCGCATGCAAGTGCGGAACCGGCTGGAAGGTGCTCAATACTCTCACCGCCAACTGTGCAACCACACCACCGAATGTAATCGGGGAAAAGTGCATCGACCCACTGACTCAGCAACCTGCCACTTGGACGGAGTGCATGGACGTGTACGACATTATCGCATCGCCACCTTCGGGGAACTGAAGCGCACCCGCGTGCACGGCTCACACTTCCTGAATCGCAGTGCGGCAATAGAACTTCACTGCATCGCTCATTGCTGGCTCAAGGGCATCTAACTCTTGTGAATCGCACCAGCGGATTTGGTGATGCTCTGCCGGCGCAAGCGTCACCTGCCCCGCCGGGCTCTGTCCTGACTTGGGACGGGCGAAATAGATCATGCCAATGTGTTCGTGCGTTTCGCTGATGCGATGAATGTCTAGGAATCGTGGCGCGATCAGCGCGCGGGTACCGGGGCCGGTGGTCGGTGGGCGTTCGCCAATCAGCTCCACTTCCAAGCCGCTTTCTTCTTGCGTCTCGCGCAGCGCGGCCTGTTCCGGGTCTTCGTCCAACTCAATGTGTCCCCCGAGCGGCAGCCATCGATCAAGCTTCTTGTGGTGGATCACTAACACCTTGCCGGCATGCACAACAAAGATGGCAACGGTGAAATCAATCTGTTCGTGGATGTGTGGCATAGGGAATTGAGGCGCAGTGCTTAGTATGTCAGACCAGAATGATCGAACTAAACAATACTGCAGCGCGGACACTGATTGTTGCGTGTGCAACTCTTCTGAATTCATTGGCACCGGCATACGAGGGCGGCCCCACTCCTGAAACGGCGCCCCCAAAGGCGCCTGAAGTTGTTCCGCAACTCACGAGCCGTGGCCTGCACGGTTACATCGCCAGTCACGCTGAGGGAACGCCCGCCGAGTTCCGCTATGGAGCGGGCTTCTACGCACCCGTGTGGTCGTTAGTGGCACGACCGATTGCGGGCTTCCAAATCGGGCTCCCTTCTACTTGGATCATGCCCGACAATTCGGACAACCGGACTGAGCCATTGTGCCCCGTCGGAACGATGCCGCGCGACAGTTGGCCAGAGCGCGGACCAACATTTGACACGGTGTTCCAGACACTCGAGGGAGGTCTCGGATACTGGGCAGGCAACCGATTCCACTACGGGCCCCCGAAGTTCAGTATGAATGGAACGACCGACTGCTACAAGCACGAAGTGGCATCGCCGGGGTGGTCGTTCTTCTATAGCAGCCGCCCACTTCCCGATGATCATCTGGGTGTTGCGCAAATTAGCAATCGATTGCTGATACCACCTGACGGACTCCCATTCAGTGGAACGCCAAACGGCGAGCTGCTTGGCTACGCATACCTCGCGCTGCCACTGACTGACGCGCGGCCCGATCCGCAGCCGACGGGAGCGCTGAGCTGGACGCTGTTCCTGAATGCGGCAAATTTTAAGGGTCCACTTGCGTACTACATACCGGAGTGTTGGAGCAGAATCTCGCGGGAATATCCCATCGATACTGGTCGTGGACTTGACGCGCGCGCTGCGTCGGGGCGCGTGGATGGATCGATGGAGATCAACACCGTGCCAGAGTTCACTGCAAAGGATGCTGACGGTGCGACATGGTCAAAGATTCCCGAACTGCGATTTCCAGTTGATGCATCGGGTCGCACTGTTCTCGTGCGCGACGTAGCGCTGTATTCCAAGTCTGCGCTTTATGACGCTGTATTAGCGTGGCGACGCGGCGGCGCTGCGCCAGCGGGCGCGTTCAATGCAACAGGTACGGTCTTCCCGAAGGTGGCAACCGGAACTGTTGGATACAAGCAAGACGAGAAGACCATGACTGGCATCAATGAAATGGCGACGCCAGCAATCTTTGAGGACAACTCATTTGGATTGCAATGGTCGAAGCGTCCGCCTGATGGCATTGGCAGATTCCCGCAGTATTTCCGCGACGCTGGCGCTACACGGACGGCGGTGACGGCGGCGCAAGTGCCCGCGGCGCTCGGGCTTCGACAGCGCGAATTTCCGACTCCAACTACGCAGCCCGAGCCGTACACCGCCGAGCCACTCGCTGGCGCGTGGGCAAATCCAGGACCGAGCGCCGGACCGTTCAAAGTGAAATTAGTTGATGGTTCAACTGTGACCTACTACTGGTACAAGTTCATCGAGCAACCGGTATTTGGCCAACTGAAGTGGACTGCCGAGGAACGCGCGGCGTTGCAGACAACGATCGAGCGCATGCATCGCTCTTGGCGCATTGATGGTGCGTACATGGCCCCACCGCGCGCAGGCACACTGGTGCGGTTCGATGCAAATCTGCTTGTCATGCCGCCAAAGGGAATGGAGATTGGATTTGTTCCAATCGTGACGAAACAGGAAATCGCTGTGATGCAAGGCGCGCGGCCAACTCCTACGCGGTGAGCACTTCACATTTCTTGCGCTTCACACTTCCTGCACTTCAAGCTTATTGCACTTCTAGGTCGGCGGCCGCACGCTTGGTCGAAAGCACGCGGCGCAGGTGGCATGGAAGTCTCCGATGCCACCAACGATGATTCGATCCGTGACTGCGGATATGCGCTCGCTGTGAGTTGATGGTGCGCCGCAGCGGGCGCACGCGCCAGCAATGCGTGTCACGCTGTCCGCCATGGGAATGAGCGCATCGAACGGCGCAAATACCTCGCCGAAATGATCGATATCGCAACCCGCAACCACAACGCGCGTCCCGCGCGCAAGCAATGCTTGGATAGGCGCAACGGCCTCTGATGCGAAGAAATGGATCTCATCAATGGCAACAACATCGTGCGTGTGTTCCAAGACATCCGCAATGCGATCGACGGCAAGGGCTGGAACTCGCAATCCCGTATGCGTAACAATCTCACTGTGTCCATAGCGCGTGTCACGCGTTGGCTTCACGGTCAGTACACGTATCCCCGCAGAATGCGCCTGTGCAATCCGGCTCATGAGTTCCGTGGTCTTACCAGCGAACATCGGGCCGCAGATCACTTCAAGACGGATGGGAGTGGATGTGTGATTCATTGCGCTTACAGGGGCATCAACACGCCGGCGATCGCGCCAGTCATCCAACATGCCAACGCACCTGCCACCATGGCGCGGGGAGCGATCCGGGCAAAGTCCGCACGGCGGCCCGGTGCCATGCTGCTCAGGCCACCAATCTGGATAGCGATCGATGGCAAGTTGGCGAAGCCACACAGCGCGTAGGTTGCAATGGCCTCCGCGCGTGGCGAGATGCTGTGCGCCTTCACTTGTGCGGCAAGGTCAACATAGGCAACAAACTCCGTAGCGATCACCTGCTCGCCCATCAGCGTGCCAACGGAGCGCGCCTCGGTGCCAGCACCCATCAGCCAAGCGAGCGGCTGCAACAGCACGCCCAAGATGTTCTGGAAGGAAAGGACTGGAATACCCATGGATTGCCGCCACTGTGCAATCGGAAGCCAATCCACATTCACTTCACTCAGAGCAGCAAGCGGCCAGTTCAGGAGCGCAATCAACGCAACAAATGCCACCAGCATGGCCGCGACATTGAGTGCTAGTTTCAAACCATCGGTAGCACCTTCCGCTGCAGCGTCCATCACATTGGCTGTAGTACGCGGCAGCGCATGCAGATCTGCAATTGACTCCTTGCGCGGGGTTTCTGTCTCTGGAAGCATCAGTTTGGACATCACAATGCCAGCAAATGCAGACATGACGCTTGCCGTCATGAAGTGCGTGGCAACAACTATGCGCGCGCCTTCATCTTGTCCGCCAATGAGCACGATGTACGCAGCCATCACACTTCCAGCGATGGTTGCGAACCCACCCACCATGATGCACATGATCTGCGAGCGAGTCATGCCGGCGATGAACGGCTTCACGGTGAGCGGCGCCTCGGTCTGCCCGAGGAAAATATTCGCGGCGGCCGAAAGTGCTTCCGAGCCAGTGATGCCGAGAGCGCGCTGAATGATTGACGCCAACACTGCAACTACGCGCTGCATAACTCCCAAGTGATAGAGGACCGCCATCAGCGATGCAAAGAAGATGATCACTGGCAATACTTGCACTGCAAATATGAATCCCCACGCGCCCGACGCATCGGCTGCGTTTCCAAAGATGAAACGAGTGCCTGCATCTGCGAATGAGATCACCCGCGTCACTGCTGTTGCAAAGAGCGTGAACAGCGCAGCAATCGGCGGAAAGCGTAGAAAGAGAAATGCGACCACAAACTGAAGCGCCACGCCCACAATAATGGTGCGACGATTGATTGCATTGCGATTGGTGGAGCACAGCCAGCCAATGAACAGAATCGCTACGACACCAAGAATTCCAATGTATTGCTGCATATGTGCTCCGTCACCATGGCGCGCCCGCCACGCGGGGTGCGGGTGCAGCATACGGATAGGCGCACCGCAGCCGCCTATCCTGCCACCGTGACCCCGACGCCCCTGATCGTCAACTTTGAAGATGCCGTCGAGGCGATCTTGGCCGCAGTGCGCGCTCGCGGTGACACAACAGTCATTGGCGTGACGGGTGCGGTGGCTGCTGGAAAGTCGACGCTGGCACGACGCCTCTCCGCGTGCGTGGTCAGCACCGACAACTACTTGCCGGACTATCAAACAACTGCTGAACACCTGCGCGATCTTCCGGAATCTTCGGATCTCGAACGCTTAGCGAAAGACCTTGCCTCTTTGCGCAGCGGGCAAGGCACCAACATTCCGCACTGGACTTTCGAGGAACATCGGCGGGTTGGCGAGCAACGCATCGAAGCCGCCGATGTTGTAGTGGTGGAAGGTCTGCATGCGCTGCATGCGCTGCCGCGCAAGCACATTGATATTGCTGTCTTTGTTGATGCGCCGCAGGCACTCCGGTGGCAGCGCGCTGTGGCACGCGAGCAGGCGGGCGATCGACCCTGGCCTATCGAGTACCTCGAGAAATTCTTCCATACGGTCGCAGAGCCCACGTTTGCGCTGCACGCTGACGGGTACCGCAGCGGCGCGCACTTTGTGGTGATCAATGAACCATTGAGTAATGCGCAGTCTTTGTAGGCGATCTGCTAGCGTCTGCACACTTCGCACCTGCCATGACAGCGCACCGACGCATTCGCTTCCGGAACAGATTCACACCATGAAATACATTCGACCCATGCTCGCTCTTTTGGCGCTAGCACTTTCCAACAGCGTGCACGCACAATCTGCGCCCAAGGCACGACCAAACATCCTGGTCATCATGGGCGATGACATCGGGCTGTGGAACCTCTCCACCTATCACCAAGGAATCATGGGCTACAACACGCCCAACATTGATCGCCTTGCGCAGGAGGGCGGCAAGTTCATGACCTACTACGGGCAGCAGAGTTGCACCGCTGGCCGTGCTGCGTTCATCACCGGACAGATGCCGTTTCGCACTGGCCTCACAAAGGTTGGTCTGCCGCGAGCCGACATTGGATTGCGTAAAGAAGATCCAACCATTGCCGAGTTGCTCAAGCCGCTTGGCTATATGACTGGGCAATTTGGCAAAAATCACCTTGGCGACAAGGATGAATTCCTTCCAACCGTTCATGGCTTCGATGAGTTTTTTGGCAATCTCTATCACTTGAATGTGGAAGAGGAGCCAGAGAATCCTGACTATCCAAAGGATCCAAAGTTCAGGGAGCGATTCGGCCCGCGCGGGGTGATCAAGTCCAAAGCTGATGGCAAGGGCGGACAGACCGTGGTGGATACCGGTCCGCTTGACATCAAACGCATGGAGACGATTGATGAGGAATTTCTTGCCGCAACGCAAGACTTTCTGACGCGTGCTAAGGGTGGGGACAAGCCGTTCTTCTGCTGGTTTAATTCCACACGCATGCACAATTTCACGCATGTAAAGGCTGCCAACCTTGGAACATCTGGTCACGGCTTCTACGCGGACGGCATGATTGAGCACGATGCCTTGGTC
>CANJHD010000088.1 GCA_947474065.1 Planctomycetaceae bacterium | reverse complement strand
GCCAGATGCCGAACGCCGCATATGCCAGGAACACCACCACGATGGTGCGTGCGGTCCACGTGAGGGTTTGTCCAAGCGCCCGGTCGAGCGGCGAGCGCTTGGCGATGGCACCATGACGCAATCGGCGCGCAGCCTCTTTCGGGTCGCCGAACGAATCCACAGCTTGGCGCACGGACTTGCCGGCGGCGAGCGCTTCATCGAAGTGGGACGTGAGCTCGCGCGAAACGTCCGCGCGTTCGCGGCGTCGCAGGCGCGTGCGCCGGGTGATGGAGTCCACCAGCGTGCGTAGTTCGTCGGGCAGCGCGGCGGGCGACATGCTTGAGCTGCATTGTCCATCGGTGCCGGTGGACGCAGATGCACTGTTGATGTGCGGTTCGCCGCTCATGCGATCACCCCCGGTCCAGCGAAGGTGAATCCGAGCGCGCCCATCGCCGCGGTCAGGCGTCGCCACGTGCGCGTGTCCTCTGCGAGTCGCTTCTTCCCGTCGGGCGTGAGCCGGTAGTACTTGCGCGGGCGCGGACCGCTCTCGTCCCAGCGTGCCACCACAAAGCCCTTGGCCTCCAGGTTGTAGAGCATTGGGTAGAGCGTGCTTTGGCCCATGGCCAGCACACCGTCGGTGCGTTTCTCGAGCGCCTCGACGATCTCGTATCCGTACATCTCGCCGCGCTCGAGCAGTTTGAGGACGGCCACCGGGCCGGCACCGCGCAGGAATTCGCCTTCGATCAGGGACATCGTTGACCTCCTTCAGACAGTCTTGTGAGAATCACTGAACTCCGTATCGCATACTATACGGCGCATAGTATGCAGTGGTTGCAGCAGTCGGTGCAAGTTAGTGATCTACATCACCGCGTTCACTCCGGCGCTAGTAGCCATTGGTGCGCGGGCAGCATCTGGGTCTTCGGATGTTTCAGCGCGCGGGCTGCGGCGGCGTCTAGCACGATGACGGTGCGTTCGGCCCTGGGGTGCTCCGCGTGGGCGGCGTCGAGTGCGCGGGTTTCGCGCTGCCATGTCGTGGCATCGGTCGCGTCCGCGCAGACCTGTATCAACTCCTGGCGCCCGTCTGGATGGCGCGCGAGGAAGTCGACCTCGAAGCCGTCGTTCGTCTTTACGTAGGTGACATCCGCGCCGCGGCGGGACAGCTCGTTGTAGACCGCGGTCTCAAGCGCATGGCCGGTGTTTGGCCGGCCGCTCGTGTCGAAGGCGTCGATGAGTCCTGGATCCGCGGGGTAGACCTTCCTGGGATTGGTGTTACGGCGGCGCTCGGAATCCGTCGCGACCGGAACCGCCGCAATCACGAAGGCGTCGATCAGGTGGTCGAGCAATGCATGGACCGTGTCCTTCGCCACGTTGTGGCCCTGCGAGCGGAGGTCAGCGTGCAACTTGGTGCCGCTGAAGCTGCCGCATGGGTTTCGCAGCGCATGGCGGATGATCCAGCGCAGCGCGGCGACTTGCGACACGGCATGCCGCTCGATCACGTCGCGGAAGAGGACGGTATCGACGTAGCCCTGCAACAGCGCGATCCGGGTGGCGCGGATGAGCGGTCGTTTGCCGGATCCCTGCGCTTCGGGGAACCCGCCCACGACGAGGTATTCGCGAAGTCGTTTCTCGACCGCGCTACGTGCTGCCGTGGTCAGTCGATCCGCGCGCACGCTCGGTTCTTCGCCGCGGTGGCGGAGCGCCTCGCGGAAGCTGAATGGCGCGATGACGGTAGCCATGGCGCGGCCGCGAAGGGAACTGTGGATCTCGCGGGACAGCATGCGCGCAGACGAGCCGGACACGACGATGTCGATTGACTCCGTATCGAGGACGCGTCGGACGAAACGGTCCCAGCCTTCGACGAGTTGGATCTCGTCGAGGAACCACGCGGCGCGGCCCTTCCTTCCATCCTTACGGCGGATCTCCGGGTAGCGGCGGAAGTACTCCTCGAGGAGGGCATCAAGCTGTGAGGCGTCGATTCCGGCCAGTCGGTCGTCGTCGAAGCTCAGATAGATCGACCGTTCCGGCGGGCCGTGCGCGCGCCGCTCGGCGAGGAGCTGCTTGAGGAAGCACGTCTTTCCTGCGCGCCGCATGCCGATGACCGCATGCGCCTTCCCCGGCACCGCGGGGAGCACGGCATCACGCCGCGTGAGATTGGTTGCGGCCAACGGGAGCAGAGCATCGCTGAGCTTCTCTTGGAGCGCTTCGAGCAGGGTCATGTCCGAAGGTTACCCTAAAACTGACCGTTTGAGAAGGACAGATTGTCGAGAATCTGGCCGTATGAGAAGGACAGATGGACCTGGCGCGCTGGGCTGCTAGTGACGGAGGGTAGCGGACCCATGTGCGCGGTCTGTATGGCGCCCGCTGCGCGAGCGGCATCGCCCCTAAAGGTCGATTCCCGAGAGACGGGATTGTCGCGAACGGGTGCATTCGAACCAGATGCCAATTTAGGGCGTTTTCACGAACGAATACGGCACGATCCAGACCGCACCGGTGGCCGCCTGGCGCGACGGCGAGTCTTCGCCGGGTGCACCGATGAGGAGCGCGACCCAACCCGATCGGCCGTCATCACCGTCAAACCACCACGCCAGACCACGCCCGGCCTCGAAGGCCCGCTTGCTGCCGCGGTAGACGGTCCGATCTGCTTCGCCGGTGGGATCTTCAGACGTCCAAGCGTCCTGCAGCATCACGCTCCCCGCTGCCACGTCTTCGGTGCCGTCGCGAGGCGAAGCGATGGCGATCGGCAGCGAGCAACAGTAGACCCGGTAGGCGGCAATGACTGCGCCCAACTGCTGTCCACGACCAAGGGGACCCTCGACCCCGCGCCATGCGTGGTGCGTGTTCTCCTCGCGCCAGTTGCCGTCGACATCGTGCACATACTTGATGTGTTCAGCCATGCCCCCGTCGTTCGAGGCGTTCGCTATCCCGCTGCCGCCGGCAATCACACTGATCCGCTCGAATTGCCTGCCATCAATGGCGCCGCTTTCGGCCGCGATCGACTCGCCGAACCACTCGTCCGGGCGACCGCGCGAGGCGATGAGCGTGGGCGTTTTTAGTCGATCACCAACAGCGAACGCCCCGGCACGCGCCAGCACGATCCGCCCCGTGCCGCCTGGTCCGGGGCGCTCACCGAGCGGGGCACCGATGGCGACGTACATGCCGTCGTCCCCACGCACTGTCGCCAGCGAGGCCCCGAAGCCGAACACGCCATCGGGCGCGGCGACTCGACGCACCACTGCAGCGCGCGAATCCGGTCCAAACAGGCTGCGCGCGCCATGCACCACCATCACTTCCCCGGCGCGTGCGCCGCCCGCGCCGTCGGCACCCGGGCACCCGACGAGCAGGTCTTCCAGGCCGTCCCCGTCCACGTCGCAATGCGCCATTCCGGAGGGGAGCTTTCCGAGCGAAACGCCGTCGATCCGGATCGCTTGGCGGTCCGTCACGCATTGCGCGAGCGACTGCGTGCGCAGCACTTCGCTGCCACGGACGATGGTCACCGTGCCCGATTCCCTTTCTTGGCCGTCCCCGAGGATGGCAAGTTCGTCAATGTTGTCGCCGTCCATGTCGCCCGCAGAACAGATGACGGCACCCGCATGGCCGCGCTTATCCGCACCAGCAATGCGATGCGTGGGAGCAAGCACGCGCGCGGAGCCCGGCGTGAGCGAGGCAAGGATGTCAGCACCCCGGACGATGGAGATTTCCCCCGCGAGTTCCACGAAGCGTCCGTCTGGCTGGCGGCCTGGTGCATCGGGCGCACTGATCGCAACCTCCCGGAACCCGTCGCCGTCAAGGTCATCGATTTGCGCGATGGCGGCACCGAACCTTGAGTTCGGGTAGTCGCCCGGGATCATCACGGCGTTCTTCGTGTTCAACATGACGATCGTGGGACCGGTCGGGGCGTCTGGCGGAGCGATCTCCGGCGTTGCGTTTTGAGACCGCAGCATCACGGCCACCAGCGCCACCACGAGGAGCGCGACGATCACGGAACTACCGAAGACGATGGTGAGCGGCACGCCGCTGCTCGGCGCCACCGAGCGTCCCTCCGCTGCCCGGCGCAATGCGTGAGCCAGCGCTGCGGCGGAGGGCGGACGATCCTCGATGCACGGCTGCACCGCCCAGTCGAGTACTGCAGAGACTGCTGGCGGAAGCGATGGATCGATGCGTGCGGCGCGCCGCGGCGGCTCGGTGCCCGCGCGTGCCACCTGCGCGGCCACCGATCCCGCAGACGCGTGCGGCAATTCGCCGGCCAGCAGGAGGAACGCCGTAGCGCCAAGGCTCCAGATGTCGGTAGCCGGCCCGATGGCGGAGCGATCACCGCGCGCCTGCTCGGGAGACATGAAGGCGGGCGAGCCCGCGGGCAGACCATCGATGGTGCGGTCGAGCGGGGAGTCGATGAACACGCCGAGGCCGAGGTCGATGAGGACGGGGCGGCCTGAATCGTCAACGATGATGTTGGCGGGCTTGATGTCGCGGTGGACGAGTCCATCTTCGTGGAGCAAGGCGAGTGCGTCAGCGACCTTCGCGATCATTTCGAGCGCCGCAGCACGGTCGTGGCGCGCGGCCCAGGCGTCAAGTGTTTCGCCATCGATGTATTCGGTGGCGATCCACGGGTGACCATCGGCGATGCCGTGACCGACAAGGCGAGCGATGCAGGAGAGGCGACGTTCGCGGAGCGCGGAAAGCTCGGTCCAGTAGCGCTCTGGAAACCGAGTGCCCGCGTACTGCACGACCTTGAGCGCGACGGTCAACCCGTCGGACTCCCTGGCCGCCAGCCAGGTGGTGCCCTGTCCGCCGGAACCAAGCCCGCCGAGGACGCGAAATCCCGGTACGAGCGGCGATCCGGCAGGGACCGCCACGTCGCCGAGCGCCAGCCACACGAGGCCCGCGCAAGCCGGATCAGAAATTCCACTTTGGTCTTTCATGTGATGACTGCAATCGTCAAGCAAGTACTCTCATTGCATTCAATTGAGTACGGAATTTCAAACCACTGACTGGCACATGATCGCCGATGCGTGCGCGCCAAGCGTTGCGACGCGCAAGGACGGCCTCGGCCGGGTGTTCGTCAGCTATCGCGCACCGATGGAAGCGTGGCTCCGGTCGTGCGGGGACGGCGCCGAGCGCGCAGCGGAGATCACGCAGGCTTTCTTCACCGACGTGGTCCTGCGGCGGGACATCCTCTCCAGCGCCACCGAGGGCCGCGGGCGCCTCCGAAATCTGATCAAGACCGCGCTCAAGAGATACCGGATCGATCTTCTCCGCCGCGACGAAGCACGCGAGCACGCGGAATGCCGAGCGGCGGAACATCGGGGCGCGCCCGCCGTCGCGGCTGCGGACGAGGCCTTTGACGCGGAATGGGCGTGCACGCAACTGCAGCTTGCGCTCGACCGCGTCCGGGCACGGCTCGAAGCGTCCGGCCGCATGCAAGAGTGGCGCGTCTTCGAACTCTGCGTCCTGGAGCCGACCCTGCACCACCGGGCACCACCAACGATGCACGAGGTGGCCGTTGTCATTGGTGTCCGCGATGCGGCGACCGCCAGCAACCTGCTCTATCAGGTCCGCAGGCGCGTGGTCTCGGCGCTGCACGAGGTCATCAGCGAGACCGTTGGCGCAGCCGGGGATTTCCGCGAGGAGATCGCGCATGTCGAGTCGGTGCTCCGCGCTGCGGCTTGTCGGTGACAAGGGCTTCAGCGGACTTCCATTAACGTGGCGAGTTCCTGCAGGGAATCTGCTATGCGCTTGTTGATTCCGCAGTCGAACGCCGCCTGTGCGTCGACGATCATCGGGCACGGGCCGCCGACTGCTTCTCCAGGGCCGCAATCAATTCCGCAGACTGTTCAACGTTCAACCCCACCGACCACTCAAGCGCCCGCGCCAGCCGTGGCGAGGATTCCATCTGCGACTTGACCTTTTTCATGAGGTCGAGCCGTACCGCGATGTCCGCTTCGCTGTCCATCGGCTCCTGGAACTTGCGAAGCATGCCTTGCGCGGCGGACAGCTCCGTTCGCCAGGCGGTCGAGGCCTTTGCGGCGATCGAAGCACCATTTCCCACCGCGCTGCTGTCGGAGTATCCGAGCGCCTTCACCACCTCGGCGACGTCCGAGCATTCGCCGGAGGACAGTTTCGCAGTCCGCGCAGCCGAGGCATCCATCACCTTGTCCGCGAAGAGCAGGTTCGTCTGCGCGCCGTCATGGCCACCGAGTTCGGTGATGCCGGTGGCAATGGCTTTCCATGCGGACCTCATCTTGGCGCGGATGTCGGCATCGTTCTCCCCGGGCGCGGCGGCCCCAAAGTCGATCCCGCCGATGCTGCCGGCGGGCGCCAGGAAGATCGTCGGCCAAGCTAGCGCCGCCACACCGTAGAGCCCGGACCCATTTCGCACGAGCACCGCCACGGGGACCGTTTGCAATCCAGATTGCATCACGGCGATCTCTTCGCGAAGTTCCGTGATCGCGCCGAGCGGACGACGTGGGTCCATCCGAACCTCATCAGGCTTGCCACCCACGCTCCCGGCATTGACGTCGATGACGACGAGGTCTGGCTTCGATTCACCGATATCCTTCAGTAAGGTTTCGACTAACTGGGGGTCGAAATCGAGACCCGGGATGCCCTGCATCGGGAGCACGTACACCTTCGGGTTCCCCTTGATTCCGCTGGAGGCAGCAAACGGAGAACGTACGGGCGGTGCCTTGTCGCCATCGGCGAGCGCCGAGGTGGGTACGGCAACCACGGAGAAAAGGATGGCGAACGAGCGCACGAGGAAATGAATGTTGGTCTGTCGCATGTTCGGTGAGTGATGATGTTGCCGTGTCAGGGGCACGCGCCCCAGCCGTTCAGGATGATTCCGAGGTCAATGCCGCTGATGGTGCCGTCACCGTTTAGGTCCGAGCGGGAGGAGATCGTTCCCCAGTCGGCGAGCACGTAGGCGAGGTCGATGCCGTTGACGGCGCGATCCGAATTGATATCGCCGGGGCAGTCGTTGCACGACTCCCATTCGACGATGAAGCCGTTGCAGTAGCCATGACAGCGGCCGTCGTTCCAGTCGTTGTTCCGCCATGTAAATCCGCAGTCTTCCTCTGCACCGTCATCGTTCGGCTCACCCGGCGCCCAGTTCACGAACGACATGGGCTCGCCAGTCACCCAGTGCCAGCCTCCAAGCGGCTCGGCGGCATCCGGGTCTTGCTTGAGGCCGATGAGCGTCGCTTCGGTCGGCAGCAGCGCGTTGATGAAGGCCTGCTCTGCCGGGGACGTGATCGTCACCAGATGACCGCCACTCGCGGCGACGAGCTGCTCGGCCTCGGGCACGAGCAGCAGCCCGCGGACAAGTTGGTACCAGTGACCATTACCTCCGGAGGCCGCCGTCCAGCGCACCGCGTCCATAGGTATCGGCGGACACGCATGCGACGGGGCGAGGCAGGAAAGGGCGGCAACGAGTGAGAAAATTGTGGACGTTCGATGCATGGAACTTCTCCGTGATTGCGGGCATGTGAGCGGGCGACACCGCGCCAGCCCCCCCGTGAAACGCATGCGGCGGCGTGGTCTTGGCGGAAATCCGCGGAAGTTTCTCCGATTCCCCAACCCTCCGGCCATGGGTTCCCCATTCCACGGCATCCTCTCCTTCGGCGAGCATCCACGAGGGTTGTCTCGACCGCAGCTCAGATCGTGGCCGCGTCGGAGTGGGCGATTCGCTGCGTGAAGTCGATCGCGAGCTTGTCGATCACGGCCTGATAGTCCTGGTAGCTGACTTGTCCTTGCTGGGCTCGTAACGCCTTGATTTTGTTGGCGGCCTCGAAGAGTGCTTCGGTCATGCG
>CANJHD010000087.1 GCA_947474065.1 Planctomycetaceae bacterium | reverse complement strand
TTTCTCACGGCCTCTTACTGGCCCGCAATCGCCTTACGAGGACGGCCGCTGAGCGCGGCCCTGTCCTCTCCGGCGAGTGCGGCCAGGGGAGCGGGTTCCAGACTGCGCATGTATGTGTGTTGCGTTGGCGAGCACCTATTTACGGTTAGGCTTTCATGCAGATGGAAGGACTTCGTTCAGTCATCGTTCGTACGGACACAGCGGGATATCCCGTGGAGATTGCACGTGGTGCAGTGCGCCATGTGGCGGAACGGATGGCTGCGGCTGGGCTGCGGCCGACGTCAGTGGCCATCATCTGCGACACAGCAGTCGAGTCGTCCGCGGCGGCGGCGGTTGATCGTTCGCTTCGTGATGCAGGCATTCCTGTCGCGCGCATCGCGATGAATGCATCGGAAGACATGAAGACGCTCGGCACACTTGGTGATCTCTGTGAGCGCATGCTTGCTGATGGCATTGATCGCGCTGGCGCAGTTGTTGCAGTCGGTGGCGGCGTCGTTGGTGATGTTGCGGGATTCGCTGCAGCCACATACATGCGTGGCATTGCTTGCGTGCAAGTGCCGACCACGCTCTTGGCAATGGTTGACGCGGCGGTCGGTGGAAAGACAGCAGTCAATCTCGCGCGACCCGATGGATCACTTGCAAAGAACATCATCGGATCATTTGCGCAGCCGATCTTGGTGATCTGCGATCCGGAATCGCTTGCCACACTTCCAACGCGCGAACTGCGCTCCGGTCTCGCTGAGTGCGTAAAGCACGCAGTGATAGCGGATCCCGAAATGTTGGCGTGGATCGCGGAACGCATCGATCCAATTCTTGCGCATGACCCCGCAACACTTGCTGAGTTGGTGGAACGCAATGTGCGAATCAAAGCCGATGTTGTGGGCGCCGATGAGCGCGAGCAAGGCCGTCGCGCAGTCTTGAACCTTGGGCACACATTTGCGCATGCCATCGAGGCGCTCCTCCATGATGAATGCACGCACGGCGAAGCGGTAGCCATTGGAACCCTCGCCGCCTGCCGCTTGGCAGTCGAACTCGGGCTCGGGACTCCTGATGCCGAGCACGCGGTTCGCTCCGCGCTGCAGCAGATCGGATTGCCGACAGCCATTCCGTCGCCCCGTTCTGTTGCCGCACTCATTGAGGCCATGGGCTCCGACAAGAAGAAGCAGGGCGGAACCCTTCGCCTGGTGGTTCCATTCGCGCTCGGCGACGTGCGCTTGATTCGCGATGTCCCCGACCCAGCGCTTGATGCCGCTTGGCGTTCGGTCGGCGCCCGCTGACCCCGCTGACCCCGCGCTGATCTTCGGTCGCTCGGCCGCATGCAGCCGCCCGCCTGGCCTGTCCAATATCAAGCATCCTTCCCTGAAGCGCCGATCTACCTCGCTCAGACGCATGCTGCACGGATGCGGCAGTGAGAGACGAATCCTCGGATGCGAACAATCGCGATCGTTAATCAGAAGGGCGGGTCCGGCAAGACCACCACCGCCATCAACCTCGCCGCCACGCTGGCCGAGCGGGGCGAGCGAGTGCTGCTTGTGGACATGGATCCGCAAGGTCACTGCGCCGCCGGGCTTGGCGTTCCCGACGCACGCATTGAGTTCAGTATGGCTCAGGCGCTCCTCTGTGAGCCTCCTGGAGGCACTGATCCGCTCGGGTGGCTCTGGGAAGTGGCGCGTGGTCTGCGCCTCGCGCCGTGCACCGTGGCGCTGGCTGGGCTCGAAAGCGCACGCGGCGGTCTGGTTTCGCTCCCGGACCGGGATCGTCGGCTCATGAGATACCTCGAGCGCGTTGCGCCGCACTTCGATCGTTGTGTGATCGATTGCCCGCCAACCATCGGCTACCTGACTTTCAACGCTCTGCGCGCCGCTGACGAGGCGCTGGTTCCTGTGGAAACCGGATTCTTTGCCCTGCGCGGCGCGGAGCGGCAGATTGCCACGATCGGCGCCCTTGCCGAGCAGGTGGGGCGATCGCTTGCCGTTCGCATCGTCCCAACGCTGCACCGTGATGGAAGCCAACTTTCCCACGACATTTTGGGCGCCATCGGTCGCAAATTCACGGCACACATTGCTCCAACACCGATTCGGGAGCATGAAGTGCTGCGCGAGGCGGTCAGTTACGGTCAATCCGTGGTGGCATTTGCTCCCGGATCGCCCGCCCATGACGACTTCCGCGCCCTCGCCGAGTGGATCGTCGCCACACAAGCAACGGTTTCCGCAGAATCCCACGCGGTTGACCATGGCGCTGCTGCTGCTGCGGTGTATGTTGCCGAAGGTCCCGGAGATTCAGTTACGACCTCCGACGGCTACACCCTCCCGAGACTTGCAGGCACTGGCCGCGCGGCGGAGCTCGCGCAGCGCATGCGATTCTCGGGCGCCCCGACGTCGGGGCACGAGCAGGATTCCCCGGAAGCGTCCGTCTGACGCTCGGGTCCAGCTTGATGGTGTTTCCTGTGTGAGTGCTCGCCGGCCTGAGCCGAGCGAGAGGCGCGGCTGCGGAGGCAGCGCGGAGGAAACCATGAGTTTGAACGGCGACGCGTTCGGTAGTTTGGCGGCACTCTTCACTACCGGATCCGGTGGCGAGGGTCAGTCTGCCCGCACCACAGATGGACCGACTCTCGGCGCCATCACGACCGTCCTCGTTGGCAACCTGCCAGTGATGGCCGGACTGTGGACCACGCAATTTGCAGATGCAGTGGCACGCATTGGCGGTCCCACCGCACTCGTTCGCTTTGAGCGCGATGATGTCACCATTGAATTGCTTCGCGCCGATGGTCGCCAAGTACCGCCAGCTGGACCAGCTGCCGTTTCGCGATGGCTTCCACGTGCCGCGAGCACTGTTCGTCGTTGGCTGATCTGCGTCCCCGCCGATACATCGCCCGCTGATGTCCTTGCAGTTGGTAAAGAAATTCTCCTGATGACTGGTGCCGACGAGGCCGCCGTTACCGGTGCATATCTGCGATTGAAGTACCTCGCCGACGAGGGTATCAATAGCGGAACACCAATCGAGCGTGTTGGGCTCGTTGTCGTTGGTGCCACCCCGGAACAGGCAGCTCACGCAGCCGCGCGGCTTGGCGATGCAGCGCGCTCGTTCCTTGGAGTCGATGTCGAGACGGTGGCGTGCTTGCCGCGCATTGAGCGCGTCGAATCGAGCGCGCGCGCCACGTATCCAGCCGAAGAATGCCCGCCGATTGCGCAATTCACGCGCGAACTCGAGGCCGCGCGCGCCAGTGCATCGCATCGATTTGACTCGGACAATTCCGCTCCGCCACTCACCATGACCACGGAGCCAGCGGCAGTCGAGCCGAAGTTCCCGAGCATGTCACAGCCGTTCGCTTCTCGCTCAGAACCAGTTTCGCACGGGGATTCCGCCATGGAGACAATTCACGCGCCGCAAGCCGGAAGCCACGCGCACTCCGCGCACTCCGCGCACTCCGCGCACACAACGCATCCAGCGCCGACCCGCTCTTCGCCCGCGTTTGCTGCGCTGCCGACGGCTGATCTTCCGCTCAAACTTGTTCCACTCTTACGCGGGCTTCGTCCACTCGGTATTTCATGCCCGATGGCGCCCGATGTTGAACTTGCACTCGATGACGAGCGTCGCATGCATATTGTTGGTCGCACTGATCAACTTGCGCGCATTCGTACGGTGCGCACGTGGGCCACTATGCACCGCGAACTTCTCGGCATGGCCTTCGCTGAATTGAAGGACGGATTTGAAGTGCGCGAACGCGTCCTCTTGGGCGATGCACGCGAAGCTATATCGCTGCACGGCACTGGTGTCCTTCTTGATGTCTTGGTGATCGCAGAAACACCCACCGGTCGCGTTCAAGTGGTTGTGCCGCTCAACGACCCAATGACATGCGGTTGACCGCGCTTTGTTCGGCATCATGCATCACAGCGCGCAGCGTTCGCAACCAGTTTCCATGCGCGAACGCAGTTTGTTCGGCATGATTGAAGCCCGCCTGCGCAAGTCCGGCTGCTAACGCCGGCAATTCCTCTGGCCGGCCACAGCCAAGCGCGCAGTCTGCGGGCGCAAATCCGCCGTCGAAATCGCTGCCCAAGCCAACGCAATTTCGCCCAGCAATTCCCGCTACATGTTGCACGTGTTGCACGGCATCGGCAAGCGTTGCAGGCCGGCCCGGGGTGAGGAACTTTCCATAGAGATTCAGCCCAACCATGCCGCCGCGCGCCGCGATTTCTGCAATCTGCACATCGGCGAGATGGCGCTCGATCGGCGCGGCAAGTGCGCGCACATTGGAATGCGTGGCAACAATGCGCGAGGAAGTGGCCGTGCACACGCCGTCAAATGATTCGTCACACAGGTGACTCGCGTCGATCAGAATTCCGAGCGCATCCATGGCTTCAACGGCGCGGCGACCGATATCAGTGAGCGGGCCCTGCGCCGCGTTTCCGCCTGCGTACCGCGAGCCCTTCGCCCACGTGAGTCCGATCACGCGAACTCCTCGCGCGTGCCACCACGCAACTTCGTCAGGTGAGCGAATCGGATCTGCACCTTCCATCAAAATGACAATTCCGGGGGGCGAGCCAGCTGGCGCGGCAGCGCATGCTTCAAGATCCGCTGCACTCCGCACGATTCGCGCGCGTCCGGCACGCTCGAGTGCTTCGTACATCTCGAGTTGTCGAACTCCTGCGGCGTGCGCGCCATGAAGGTCATCGTGATCGCGGTAGCCCCACGGTGTGTTCGCCGCCTCGGCGCCGACCTCCGTGAAGATGGTGCCGAGAAAGATTCGAACATCCCCCCGCGCGAGCGAGGGAAGACTGACACCGCGCGTGACGGGATCGGGGAGCTCCTCGGTAACGTCGGGGCCGCCAAGGTGCAGGTACGCCAGGTCGAGGTGCGCGTCGAGCCACCACGGGGCGCGCGCGGGAGAACCCGCAGTAGTCGTGGCGGCAGCGGTCACTGCAGCCGCATCCGGCGTGTGGTGGGTGGGTCGAGCGGAGTCAGCGAAGGTCATCCGTAGGAAGGTACGCTGCGTGACCATTGAAATGACGATGTCGGTCGATCCATCTTCGTTCCCCCCGAACTCCCCCGCGGGCGCCAAGTTTGGCGTGGCGCCGGGAGTGCGCACGGGTGCATCGGTCGCCCCAACCTCGCCGGTCCCTGTTCCTGCCACCCGAGGCGAGCGCATCACCTGCGCCTTTCTTGCCGTCGGCGCCTTCAGCGTGCTCGGCGTGGCTGCGTGGTTGACGCCCTCACCGGACGGACACGGAACTCACCAAATGCTCGGCATGGCACCCTGCGGTTGGATGGTTGCCTACGGAATGCCATGCCCCTCGTGCGGCATGACCACCTCGTTTGCCCATGCGGCCCATGGCAGCCTTTTGGCATCGGCGCGCGTACAACCTATGGGATTCGTCCTCGCACTTGGCACCGCGGCAACCGCCTTAGTCGGTACCTATGTGGCGCTCACTGGCAGTCGACTCGGCCACGTTCTTGGAGACCGCCTGACGCCGCGGTTTCTACTCGGACTTGGCGTGTTCGCACTTCTCTCTTGGGGTTGGAAGATCGCGGCTGTTCGCGGTTTCCTCCCCGCTTCGATCGGAACACCATGAAGACCCGCATTGTTGCATTGCTCGCACTCCTTTCCATGCCTGTTGTACTTGTCTCATGCGGCAGCATGGGTCTTGTCTCCAAGGTTGGTGAGGCAATCGAGGTTGAGAAGAAGGTCGAGGTGCTCGCCAAGTACCGCGGGCTTGAGAACAAGACAGTGGCGGTGGTTGTCAATGCAGAGCGCAGCGTGCTCTACGAATACCCGACGGTTGTTCCCAATGTGGCCGGAAACATCGCGGCTGGTATCAAGGAGCATGTCAGCGGCGTTCAAGTGCTCGACTGGCGCGAGTCACTTGCGTGGTGCTATCGAACACCGAGTTGGACAACGCTGCCACTTGGAACAATGGCCGAGGAGCTCGGTGTCGATCGGGTGATCTTTGTCGACATCTTTGAGTTTCGCCTCAATCCACCTGGAAACCGCTGGATTTGGGAGGGCATGGCCGGAGCGAATGTTGGAGTCATTGAGCGCGACTCGCTTGATCCTGACGCCTTCGCTGAGGAGTACAGCATTGCGGTCAAGTTTCCTGACATGAAGGATCTGAGCCGCGAGAGCGCATCAGAGGAAAAGATTCAACTGGGTTTGGTGGCCAAGTTCACGCAGACGATTAACAAATTGTTCTACGACCACATCGAAGACAAGTACCCCAACAAGCGGCTGAAGGGTTGATCTGATGAACAGCACGCTTCGAATCCTTGTACTCTCATTCCTCGCTAGCGCAGTTTTCGTAATTGCGGGCTGCAACTATGCGATTCCAGCCATGTGGATTGCGCAAGGTCCACCCAAGAAGCCGGCAGAATATACGCTGCCTAAGGACAAGAAATTGGTGGTGTTTGTTGACGATCGCAAGAGCGTGGTAAGTCGCCTGCAGTTGCGCGCGCTTCTGGCGGACGACATCGGCACGGTCATCAAACAGCAGGGGCTTGTGACCGATGTGGTCAGCGGGCGCGAACTGATTTCCTATGTGCGTCGCATGGAGACGAGCAGTAAGCGGCTTTCGATCGAAGAGCTTGGCAGTGCAGTGAATGCAGACATCGTCCTGTATGTGGAGATGGAGTCATTCACGCTTTCGCCAGACGGAGCAACTCCGAAGCCAACCGCGCAAGTGCGCGTGAAAGTTGTTGATGTGAAGGCAAAAGAGCGATTGTTCCCCCCGCTTGGGGCTGATCCAAAGGGATATCCACTGACAGCCGAAATTGACACATTGGGGAATGACGCCTATCGAACATCTGCCGCGCGGCGTAATGCCGAAGACGCACTTGAGAAGAAACTCGCCGACGACGTGACGAAGCTCTTCTACGATCACGAACCGACGAACTTTGGTAACGGCGTTTCCAAGCTGGAAGGCTGATGATTCCGCAGCGCACCGCAACTACGAATGGCGCCCCCGCGCATGAGGCGCATTCGATTGGCATATCAGTGCCAGCGCGGTTCGCGCCCCGCGTTGCTGCGCTTATTGACGTGAATGCCTGCGCTCCACCGCGTTTGCGCGCGATTGCAGCTCGGCTGGCGGGTCGCCCGGCTGGCATCATTGGTACTGCTGATGAGGCTCGACGTGCGGCATCGTTTGGAGTGAATGTCAGCAGCCGTTTCTTGCCCCCGCTTGGCGCCATGGTGCTCTCTGGTTCAGCGCTCAACCGAGCGTTCGGCCGGCTGCCCAGCGATGGATCGCTGCTGACCGTTGGTCTCCGTGCCCATGAGGCCGCCCGCTTGCTCGGAGCGCCGCCCGCATTTGGAACGCGCGCAGCGGTACTCGATGACACGCTCCCTGATCCAATTGATTCACTTCCGCGTGATGAACTGCGCGCGTCATGGGGAGTGGCTGCCGATGAACGCGTTTGCATACTTCTTGCCAGTCCCGCCGCATCATGTGATGCACGTATGGCGCTTGATATTGCTGGGCGCACTTCCATGCTTGGTCATCCGGTGGTGTTGGTAGTGCATCCAAGTTCGCCAGGCGCCGCGCGGGCTGAGCGGCTTGCATCCGCCGCTGGTGGTGCTTGGCGCCTTGCATTCGACTCGCGCGTTGATGATCCAGAATTGTTGGCAAGCGCAGCTGATGTGGCCATTGCCATTGACCTACGAATTGGTCGCGGCGGTCCGGGCGCATCCGGTCGAACGGCGGGAATCTCCGCTATCGCGCTTGCCTTCGCGCGTGGCATCACGGCCATGATTCCCGACGGCGATTCGTGGGGCGCACGCCTCGCAGCGCGTGCCGGCATTCCCGTGGTTGTCGCTAGCAACACGCCAGCGGCTTCCATCGAGGGCATGTTCCCCG
>CANJHD010000086.1 GCA_947474065.1 Planctomycetaceae bacterium | reverse complement strand
TACTCGGGGCCGATCCCGAACGGACCGAACATCGCCACCATCGGTTACCTGATGACGTTCTCGCTTTCGGCGCACAGCACGGCGGTGTTCAACGGTTCATGGGTCGGCACGGTGGTGCCGGTTCCGGCGCCGGGCGCTGTGGCGCTGCTTGGGTTCGCGGGTCTGACGGCACGCGGGCGTCGGCGGAGCGTATAAATCAACTGAACTGATGTCGAGCCGTGCATCTGGGCAGGCTAGGCACTCAGCGCGTCAGCCGGAAGTTCTCGTCGAGAATCATTCCATCAGTTCACGGGCATGCGCCCCATTGACCGAGCAGCAATCCGAGATCGCTGCCAGTGATCACGCCGTCGTTGTTGAGATCGGTCGGGCACGGGCCGGAAGGACATGCTCCCCAACTTCCGAGCATGAGACCAAGATCAGCGCCGCCCACGATGCCGTCGTTGTCGATGTCGCCGAGGCACGGGGGAGCAGGGAATTCAAGGATCAGCGCGCGACGCGCGTTGGCTTCAAAGGTGTCGTCGAGGCCGGGAAGTGGGCCGTCTCCGCCGCCGTAGAAGCAGGCGAAGTCGCCAGTGAGGTTTGGCTCACCTGGTAACCATGGAGACTCAGTGACTGGTTCGCCGGATTGCCAACGCCAATCACCAGTTTCGCGGCTCAGTCCAACCCACGGTCCGCCGTTGTAGCCGGTCATCGTCCACATGTTGGTGAACGCTGCGAACCGGCGGTAGATCCACTGCAACTCTGCTTGCGTCTCCATGGACACCAGCTGCGCGCCGATCGATTCCGCATAGACCTTCGCTTGTTGCCAAGTCACGCGCGTCGGCAGAATCACTGCGGAATAGGTCTTTCCGTTGCCACCTTCGGCGGTCGTCCATGTGGCCGTGTTGAGGTGCGGATCACTGTTGAATTCCACCAGCACATTGCCAAACGAATCGCGATCGTCATTCCACTTGCCGTTGGGATAGACGACACCCCAATTCTCACTGCCGACGTTGTTGGGTTCGCCAGGATTCCAGTTGGTGTAGACGAGTGGTTCGCCGTTTGACCATCCCCAACCACCAGCAGGCTCTGCGGAGCCCGGTGCCTGCACCAGTCCGAATGCGGTTGGACCACCGAGGAATGTTGGGGTTGCGCGCGTGCGGATGAATTCGTTCTCCGCGGCCGAGGTGATTGTTGCGGGGTAGCCACCGAGTGCGATCGCAGTGGCCTTCGCCTCGTTGAACGTCTTGCTGCCTTCGAGTGCGTACACCGCGTACCAGTGGTTGTTGCCGCCTTGCGATGTTGGCCACTGCACGGCCAGACCGTCCGGGATCGGCGCAGGGTCGCCCAGTGCGATATCGATTTCGCCAGTGCCGGTCACTCCCTTACCACCGACGCGGATCAGGTAGAGCTCGCCCGCCGTGCACGGAACGATCAAGCGCGAAGTGCCTCCGTTGCAGACGGAGTCGTTGTCATTGCAGGCAAGCGGCACTCCGCCGCACGATCCATAGATGACAATATTGGTGTCGAAGCCCGAGTGATTACAGGTGGAAACCGCCAAGCCGCCGTTCACTGGGGGCACAACGCGGAACCACACATCGTTGGTGAATAGGCCACCGGTTGCGGGGTCTGCACACTCAGAAATGAGGGGCGGGCCGTCGGTATCCGTGTTCAATGTTGTGTAGGGATAGCGAGCGAAGCCGAGCGGGCGGGCAGCGTTGCAGTGGTCGTTCTCAGGCGCAAGACCACAACGCTCTACCGCGATGTTTACGCACAGTCAATCCCACGAAACGGTGCAGCATGGCGGATCAATGCTGCACACAAGCGCGCAACATGCGGAGTTGGCGCAGCCGCTCCCTTCGTGCGGCGTGTTGCACGGCTCACCAGTACCGCAGCTCGGCGGCGGCCCGAGGTAGTACGGACCCTGAATAAATGTGTTCCCAAAGCTCACGGTTGTGCGGATGCGCGCAGTGGTGCCGGCGGGGAAGCTGGAAGGATCGAGGTCGCCTTCGATGGCGCCGATCGTAAGTTGCCGACCGATGAATCCGGTGGCGTCGAAGGTGAACGTGGTGCCGAACGGCGCAACAGAGGTGGCGTCGAGCGTGCCGGGCGACGATGAGAACGGCGTAGTGGTCACGTAGTTGCCGCTCAGGGTCCACGTGGTACCAAAGTCGGCGCGCCCGAAGCCGATGATTGATGCGCCGGTGTTGGCGATCATGGTGGCGGTGGTGGCGCTCAAATTCACGGTGACCGGGACGCATCCGAGCACAGTGCAGAGGAGCTGAAAGTGCAAGACGCCGCCGCCGAAATTCAGCTTGGAGCCGGCCTTCATGTCGGCGTATGTGAAGGGCGGCGTGTTCGGCAGTAGCCCGAAACTCCCGATGCCAGTCACGGGCACGGTCATTGAGTCTTCACTGAATTGCGTGCCGGAACTATTGGTGGTGGTAATGCGCACCGTGACCTGCGCCGCCTGCCCGGCCGCGACGTTGTACGGGGCGGGCACTTCTGCATGGGCGCATGCAGTGACTGTGGCGGCGATAGCGAAAGCGAGTTGTGCGCAGCGGTGGTTGATCAGCACGAACAAATTTCTTGGAGTCAGGGTCGTTGGGTGAAGGCAGTAGGACGAGGTTATTGTGGATCTGCTGGTGGGCAAGCCCCCTTATGGACGAATTCGTGAACTTTTGACCCCATCCGGCTCCGCTACCCTTACCGCCGATGGCACAGCCCACGCAATCGCAGGACGAAGAACTCGCGGGGGAGGTTGAGATTGGATCACCTTTTGTCGAGCGGCTTGGGCTGGTTGTTGGCCCCGCGCTGGCAGCGGTGGCGTGGTTTGCAGGCCCGAGTTTGGGTCTTGCCCCGGATGCAACATGGGTGTTCGCGCTGCTTGCGCTGATGGCCACTTGGTGGGTGACACTTGCTGTTGAACCCGCGGTTACCGGGCTCATCCCATTGGTAGCACTTGGTGTCCTGGGGATCGGTACGCCCGCCGAGATTGCCGCGCCGTTTGCAAACGACGTGATCTTTCTCTTCGGCGGCGGCGCGCTGCTTGCATTTGCGCTCGAACGCACCGCCATGTCCTCACGCTTTGCTTCGTGGCTCGTGCGGCGCGCGGGCACATCACCGCTGCGCGTGTTGACCGCCGTGATGCTTGCCACTGCACTGATGAGTGCGTTTGTGAGCAACTTGGCAACCACCGCCACCATGCTGCCGCTTGCGGTGGCACTCGCCGCGCGCGCACGCAGCGCTGCAACGGATGACGCGGGTCGCGCTGCTGCAGCACGCTTCGGCACTTCGCTCTTTCTTGGCATCGCGTTTGCGTCCAGTATCGGTGGGGCGCTCACCATCATCGGCAGCCCGCCGAATCCGATCGCGGTGGAGTGGCTTCGTAAGAATGGCGTGGAGATGGATTTCGTTCGGTGGTTGCGCTTTAGCGTGCCAACCACCGCGGTGTTTCTACCGATTGCGATTGCAGTGCTCGGCATTTGGCTGTTTCCTGCGCGCGGCATTTCGGTACCAGCGGGTGACCATCGCAATCAGCCTGTGAGCCGCGACGGTTGGATTGCACTCGGGATCTTTATGCTCGCAGTGACGGCGTGGGTGAGCCAGCCGCTGTACGCCAAACTGTTGCCATCGTTGAAAGATGGAACCATCGGCGTGGGTGCAGCGGCGCTCCTCTTTATGGTGCCAAGCAAGGATCGACCTGGTCGCGGCATTCTTGACGGCGCGGCATTTGCAAAGGTGCCGTGGCGCGTGTTGGTTCTCTTTGGCGGCGGCTTATGTCTCGCCGATGCGATGCAGCGCACTGGGCTTTCCACCTCGCTTGGAACGATCATCCATTCGGCAGGAACGTTGCCGTCACTGGCGGTGCTCGCCATCATGGTGACGCTCCTTGTATTTAGTAGCGAGGTTGGGTCAAACACCACGCTGGCAGCGATGGCGGTGCCGATCGTGGGCGGCCTGGCACCGGGTCTTGGGGTGAAGCCGGAGACGCTGGTGATTCCTGCGGTCTTCGCGGCGAGTTGGGCATTTGCGTTACCAGTTGGAACGCCGCCCAACGCGTTGGTCTATGCCACTGGCCGCGTCCGCAGTCGCGACATGATGCGCGCGGGACTGATACTGGATGTGGTGGCGATCGTGGTGATCGTGGTGATGGCCAAGATATTGCTGTGACTGATCGCGGGCGAATGGCTGCGTTCCGTGGGATACTTGTCACATGAACACGATCATGCTTGCCGCGCTGCTGCCGCTCGCACTCACAGGCACGGCGCTTGCGCAAGAGACGGCGAAACCGGCGAGCGCGTCGCCGCAGAAAGTTTTGACGCAGACCACTGCGCCGCAGAGTGCTGAGATGGCGGGGTACATGCTGGTTGGCTGCGAGCAGGTGCCTGCGGAATTCAATGCGGGATTTTCGTTGTACGCCGCGGCGTGGCCGCTGCTTGAACACTATCCGGGGCATCGATTTCAGACGGGATTGTTCGGTACGTGGATGCACGCGCAGTACGAAGGCGCGGCGCCCAAGGATCTTTACTCCGACATTGAGGGTGGGCTTGGTTGGTGGCGCGACACGCGATTTCCAAGTGAAACACCCAAGTTCATCATGGGCGGAGTGGCGGTGAACTTCAAGGAGATTGCGAATGGTCCCGCACACGGCGCGGGCGATTGGAAGAAGCCCGCTGGTCTTTACGGAGTTGCGCAACTCAGTCCGTGGCTCTTGTTTCCGATTGACGGATTGAACATCGCGCAGGGAACGCGCGGCGATTTATTTGGCTATGGATACTTGCCGTTGCCACTCATTGCGGCGAAGCCAACAACTGGTGGAACGAACATTCCTAGCGGTGACAACTGCTGGACGCTGTTCTTAAATTCGCGCAACTTCAAGGGGCCGGTGTGTTTTTTCACGCCGTACTTCTGGTCGCACTCCGCGGAGGTTGATGCGAAGTACGCGGGTCTGCTGCTTGACTCGCGCGCGTCGGACCCGAACAAAGCGTTTCAAATGGAGACGCAGTATGTGCCAGCGATGCTGGCGGTTGATGCGAAGAGCGATTCATTTGCGCGCGTGGCGCCGACGCGGTTTCCGGTGGGCGCGGATGGAAAGACCGTGGTGCTGCATCGGTTGACGAGTTACAAGAAGTCAGCGATGTGGGATGCGGTGAAGGCGTGGTTCGATGGCGGAGTAAAGGCGAGTGGGGCGGTGAATCCTGCTGGTGAGTACGTGCAGAAGTTTCGCTCCGAGGGGGACTCGACATGGCAGATCTATCCCGATGGTGCGTCAGACGACAAGAAGATCGGTATCGCGTGGAAGTCGTTTGGTAAGCCAATCGCTGCCGATCCGACAACGTATGGATACGAGTGGGATGCTTCGCGCGTAAAGCGCATGTCATCGCCTGCGGGTGACCTAGTAGCGCTGCCTGAGTATTTCAAACTGAAGGCGAATGAGAAAAAATCGCAGTGGGTGGTGGCGGCTGCGAAGGATGTACCGAGTTCAACCGGGCTTGCGCGCGTCAAGTTTGACCGCCCGCGTGAGGATGCAGAGGCCCCGTACGACACGCCGGAAGATGCGCAGAGCGCGTGGAAAATTCCCGGCCCGGCAGCGGGCCCGTTCCAAGCGCATCTTGGCGATGGCAGTGTGGTGACATACTACTGGTATCGCTTTGCTGATCAGCCTGCGATGCAGCATGCGGACATCACCAAGGACGAGCGTGAACGTATTCAGGTGCTTGTAGAGAAGATGCACCGTGAGTGGACCAAGGATCGCGAGTACCTCGCGCCGCCGACGGTGGGCGCGCTTGCCAAGCTTGATCCGGCGCAGATCGTGCAGCCGCCGAAGGGCTTCGAGATTGGCTATGTGCCGATCGCAACGCGGCAGGAGATTGATAGTGCTGCCGCACCGCCTAAGTAGGCGGGGTGGTCCAGTTGCACTTCAGGAATCGGTCTTTGCGATCGTCGTGATCACTGATGATTAGGTGTCAATGTTTGCAAATTAGAAATCAAATGTTAAATTGCAAGGATGATCAAGCGCGCTCACTGCGTGTTCGGTCCCCTGCTGTTTCGCAGGCGCTTCGTAGTAGGTCGAGCGCCGGCGCATGAGATCGCTCCGCGCCCGATGCAGCGATATCCAACTCATCATCAGTAGTGTGGATTGCTGAGATCACAAGTGGATGGTCGGCTGCGAAGCGATTGGTGCTGGCCTTGCCAAGGGTGCGAAGGAGTTCAATTACCGCTCCATAGGCGGCCTGCCAGTCGATGGTGACAACCTGCGGTGCATCGCAGCGAAGTAACTGTGACCACGGCGCAGGTTTCACTAGCACACAGTGCCCATGCTGAATGCGCACGATGCCGGCGCGCTCCCATCCGGTGGCGGCCTCGGAGATGCTGCGGTACGAATATCCGGTGGTATTCGCCACATCACGCAGGCGCACGCCGCGTGGGTTGCCGATGAGTTGCACGATCAAGAATGAGCGGCAGTCATTGCCGAGCGTGTCGCGTGAGCGGAGGAGCAGGGTAGATGGACCGTCCGCGCGATTTCCGAGTGGTTTCGTTGTGTGAGTGGGTTTCTTGCGTGGCGGTGATGCGCTCGCGGGAGCGTTTGCATCCAGTACAAGCCAACGCTTGGCGCGTGGATCTTGCGGCGCGTTTTTCGCGAGTTTGTTGAGTCGCTGGCGGTTGAGTCGTGTTCGATTGGCGCACACCCATGCATGAACGCCCTCCGCGAACCGTGGCTCTGTGGGGGTGAATTCAAGTGAGCACCACAGCAGCGCCTCGGGATCAATGACCTCAAGTTGGCTCGTCAAATGGGCGGAATGAAACGGCACTCCAAACTCGCGCCACTGCGCGTGGAGTACTTCGAGTAGCGACGTGCGGATGCGCGTCTCAGATGTAGTAAGCAAGGTCTTCATGTCCAAGCTCCTCGACAATGCTCTTGAGTGATGGGCGGATACGGTGATGTGGGTCCGGCATCCGCAGGACCCACTGGATGCCGTAGTCAAGCTCAAGGCTCTTCCCCTTTGTCAGTAGGTGCAAATTGCGCCCGCGAGATGCGGAAGTATAACCTCTATAAAGCAGAAGTCAAATATCGCATTTTTCGAGAGGATAGAACGGTGTTCTACCCCTTTGCAATTCAGTGAATATCAAACCGATCCAAGTTCATCACCTTCGTCCAGGCAGCAACGAAGTCGTGCACGAACTTCTCTTTGGCGTCGGCGCTGGCGTACACCTCAGCGAGCGCGCGGAGTTGTGAGTTTGATCCGAAGACAAGATCTACGCGGGTAGCGGTCCATTCGACCTTGCCAGTGCTGCGATCACGGCCTTCAAAGGCTTCCTCGGCTGCAGATGTTGGCGTCCACGTTGTTCGCATGTCGAGGAGATTGACGAAGTAGTCATTCGTCAACGTTCCGGGGCGTGCGGTGAATACGCCATGCTTGGAGTGGTCGAAGTTGGTGCCCAAGACGCGCAGGCCGCCGATGAGTACGGTCATCTCTGGGGCAGTGAGCGTCAGTAGGCACGCCTTGTCCACGAGCAGATGTTCCGCGGGCATAGTGCTCGCCGCACCAACATAATTGCGGAAGCCGTCCGCGGTTGGTTCAAGCACTGCGAACGAATGCGCATCGGTTTGATCTTGCGTCGCATCAGTGCGGCCTGCAACAAACGGAACCGTCACTGCAACGCCCGCAGCCTTCGCTGCATGCTCAATAGCGGCGCATCCGGCAAGCACAATGAGATCGGCAATCGAAATCTGCTTCTTGCTCGCAGCATGTGCGGTGTTGAATTCACTGCGAATCGCTTCAAGCGACTTCAGAACATTGGCGAGTTCAGCAGGATTGTTAACAGCCCAATCCTTCTGCGGTGCAAGACGAATGCGCGCGCCGTTGGCGCCGCCACGCTTGTCGGTGCCGCGGAAGGTGGACGCAGAGGCCCACGCGGTGGATACCAACTGCGCAACCGAGAGACCTACGCCGAGCACCTTCGCCTTGAGCGCTGCAACAT
>CANJHD010000085.1 GCA_947474065.1 Planctomycetaceae bacterium | reverse complement strand
GCGGGAGACGACCAATCGGTCGTCTCCCGCTTGTTTCAGGCGGACAGGGTGGGATTCGAACCCACGATACGGTTGCCCGTATACAGCATTTCCAATGCTGCTCCTTCGACCACTCGGACACCTGTCCTGAAGATCCGGGAGTCTATCGCGGCGTGTGCGCAGACTCAACCAACATTGTGCGAACCGCCGCGCGCGGATTACGCGCCGTTACTGAACACGGCGTAGGCTCAATTGCATGCCTGACCTTCACGGCATCCTGGCGATCGACAAGCCCGCGGGCTTCTCAAGCATGAAAGCGGTGGCAATCGTCCGCCGACGGGCGGGAGGCGTTCGCACTGGACATGCGGGGACGCTGGATCCGCTGGCAACGGGCGTCTTGGTGCTGGCGCTCGGCAAATGCACGAAGCAGCTCGCCGGGCTCATGGCCACGGAGAAGCGGTACCTGACCACCATTGACCTCTCTGCGTTCACCGACACGGATGACCTGGAAGGCACACGCATGGAGGTTCCACTTGGCTCGGCAGGTGCGGCAACAGTGGCGCCCACGCGCGCGGAAATCGATGCTGTGCTTGCGGCGAAGTTCACCGGCGATGTCTTGCAGCGTCCGCCCGTCTTCAGCGCCATGAAAGTGGGCGGTCGCCGCGCGTACAAGATGGCGCGCAAGGGACAGATGCCAGAGATGCATCCGCGACCAGTCACCATTCATTCGATCGCAGTCACTGACTATCGGTGGCCACTTCTTTCGCTCGACATCCATTGCGCCAAGGGAACCTATGTGCGCAGCATTGCCCGCGAACTCGGTGGCGTGCTCGGTACTGGTGGTCACTGCACAATGATTCGACGCACTGCAGTCGGGTCGTTCACGATCGACAAGGCGATATCAATGGACGCGATGCCAGAAGTGATTACGCAGGAGTGGTTGGCGGCGCTGCAATAGCCGCGGACCTTGCTTGCCGGCGCTCGTTGAGGTGGATTGCCAGCATCAATATCAGCATGCCGGCAATCAGTTCCGAGTCCGCGATATTGAAGACCCACGGGAACCACTCGTTGCTTCCGCCCGGCCAGTGCAGCCCCCAAGGCAGTTCGCGGTGCGGGAAAAGGTGAAGAAAGTCGCGCACCGCGCCCACGGCGAGACGGTCATACATGTTGCCGATACCGCCGGCCAACACCAACGCTAAACCAACGTGACTGAGGTGACTGCGCGAACTAGTGTTGTTACCGAATACCCAGAGCGCAGTGCATACAGCGAGCACCGTAAACACGATGAAGAGCGGCCCACGCCCTTGCCCGATACCGAAGACCGCTCCATGATTCAAGACGAGATGGAAGTCAAGAAGATCAGGGGCGATCGCAGTGACACCGGGATGCCACGGCAGCGAGTAACTCGGATTGCCAGAGACTTGCTCGTAGTTCAGCACCACAGGCTGCGAGGCGACGGTGCGGAACGCCCACTCCTTGCTCCAGAGATCCAACGACACCGCTGCAATGAATACGAGAAACAGGACGCACCAAGCGGCGGGCGATCTCCAGGCGGGAAGAGCGGGGAATGCGGCGGGGGCGTCAGACGCAGCCGGTGCAGAAACCGTGCGCGCCTCAGAAACTGCAGGGGCTGCAGAATCGGTCGTGGATGCAGGAGTGTCCGAGTCTGCGGAAGTCATTGACGGCAGCCAACGTTCGCTTAACGGCCGCCCATTTTTTCAATGTGGCGGGCAGACTCAATCGTGTACTTCGCCCACGGCTTGGCGTCGAGACGAGTCTTTGGAATTGGCTTGCCGGTGAGCTGGCACACGCCGTAGGTCTTGCCGACCACGCGGTCGAGGGCTTCATCGATTTCCCGAAGCAGTTCGCGTTCGGTTTCAGCCATACCAATGGCAAGGTCTTGATCAAACGTATCGGTGCCGATGTCCGCCATGTGGATAGGCATGTTGGACAGGTTGCCGCCCGAACTACGGAGCGCGTCTTCTTCAAGGCCGGTCACGCGCTCGATGAGTTCGGAGCGAGCCTCAAGCAGAATGGCCTTGTACTCGTTCAATTCCTTGGTGGTGAGACGCGTCTTGATGGCAGCGATCTGCGCATCAGTCGGACCTTCGTCACGAGCCTTCTCAACCACGGCCTTGGCTGTCTTCTTCTTGGAGGTGGGCACCTTGCCAACGATGACGCGCACGCGGCGGCCGTTGACCGTCACGTAGCCATTTGCATCCGGCTTCATGTGTGCTGCAACTTGCGCGACACTCTTGATGGTGTTGAAATCGATCTTGCGGCCCTTGTTGGCGGCGCGCTCGACAGCGATTTGCTGCTGGCGCATCGCTTCGAGTGCTTCCTTGCGTGGGTCGCGAATTGATGGCGGAGGAGCACCCTTGCCTGGCTTCTTCTTTGGAGGGGCTGCCTCGTTGGAAGCGCGCCACACTTGCTTGGGAGCAACCGCGGGGATGACTTCCTTGGGACCGGAGTTGATGATCTTTGGCATCACCAACGGCACGGGCTTGACTTCGATTTTGGCTGCGGACTTGGCGGCGGGGGTCTTGACTGGGGCCTTCGCTGGAGCTTTGACGGGGGGCTTGGCTGCGACCTTTACGGGCGGCTTCGCTGAGGTCTTGGCTGAGGTCTTGGCCGGGGTCTTGGCCGGGGTCTTGGCTGGGGTCTTGGCTGACGTCTTTAAGGCTGATTTCACGGAGGACTTTGGTGCCGATTTTGGCGCGGGCTTGCCCGCGGGCTTGGAAGCCGATTTGACCGCCGCCTTCGATGGCTTCTTCACAGCAGGCTTCTTATTGGATTTCGCCATGGAAAGAGCACCCTCGTCAAAGCAGGAAACGCCGACAAACGAGCGACCAATGTCGCCGAAGAACCGTTAATCCTAGCATAATTCGTGCGAAGCGTCAACGCGGACGGCGCGTCGCCGTGTCACGCCGCCCCGACCTACTTCACGCTGCCGATGGAGCGGAACTTCTCAAATCGCTTTCGAACCAGCGTTGCGGGATCGAGGCGCTGCAGTTCGCGTACCCAGTCAACCACGTAGTGCTGGATGCGCTCGGCCATCTCCTTGGGGTGCCGATGCGCGCCCCCGAGCGGCTCTTCAATGACATCGTCAACAAGGCCATTCTTCAGGTTGTCGGTGGCCGTCAGAGCAAGCGCGTTGGCGGCCAAATTGTTGGTGCGTTCGTTTGCTTCCTTCCACAGGATGGCGGCGCAACCTTCCGGACTGATGACGCTGTACCAACTGTTCCGCAGCATCGCCACACGGTCGCCAATTGCAATACCGAGCGCGCCGCCGGAGCCGCCTTCGCCGATCACGATGCAGACCACCGGCACGCGTAATCGGCTCATTTCACGAAGATTGACTGCGATGCTCTCTGCTTGGCCGCGCTGTTCAGCGCCGATGCCTGGATACGCGCCGGGCGTGTCTACGAACGTCACGATCGGCACCTTGAACTTCTCGGCGAGCTTCATCTTGAGAAGCGCCTTGCGGTACCCCTCTGGGTGCGCGCAGCCGAAGTGACAACGCAATCGCTCCTTCGTATCGCGCCCCTTCTGGTGTCCAACTACGAGGCACTTGATGCTGCCGATGCGACCGAAGCCAGTCACGATCGCCGGATCATCTCCGTGGCGGCGGTCGCCATGCAGTTCGCACCAATCGCGACAGATCATTTGGATGTAATCGAGTGTCTGCGGGCGCTGCGGATGGCGCGCCACGCGGACCGTCTGCCACGGCGTCAGGTTGCCGTAGGTCTTACTCAGCAAACTGTTGCGCGTGTGCTGGAGGGTTTCAATCTCCTCGCGGATAGTGTCGGCATCGGGGTGCGACTCGAGCGCCTCAATCTGGCGCTGAATCTCCGCGATTGGCTGCTCGAAATCAAGGGTTTGGACGGCAGAAGACATGCGGTGATCGTAGCGGATCGCGGACGCCGATAGGCTTCGCGCTATGAGTGAAGATCACGGCGACTCGGCCAACATCGCTTTCGTGGGGTGCGGCAACCTCGGCATGGCGATTCTTTCGCGCGCGATTTGCAGCGAAGTAATCGACCCTGCCACCACCGTGGTGATCGAGCGCGACGCTGGCCGCCAAGCGGAGGCGAGCCGCTTGGGAGTGCGCGTGACCGCCGACGCGGCGGCAGCGCGTGGTGCACAGGGCGTGGTACTGGCCGTAAAGCCACAGCACTTTCTTGAAGCGGCGCAGGCAATCGGATCGCTGAGTGGCGCAACGTGCGTTGTGAGCGTGATGGCGGGATGGTCGAGCGCGGCGATTCGCGCGGCGCTGAGTGGTGGCGGCAGCGATGGCCCGCGCGTTGTGCGCGCGATGCCGAACATGGCGGCGCAGGTGGGGCTTTCGATGACGGCTGTCGCTCGCGGCGCTGGAGCGACGAGCGATGACGTCACGGCTGCGCTGCGCCTATTTTCAGCAATTGGAAAGGCCGTAGAAATTCCTGAAGCATTGATTGACGCGGCGGTGGCTGCAGTGGGAAGCGCGCCGGCATACCTGTATTTACTTGCAGAGGCGCAGATCGCTGCCGCAGAAACCATGGGTTTCGACGCAGTCACGGCGCGCGCGATGACGATCGAATCAATCTTCGGCGCGGCAACACTTCTAGCGACTGATGGACGCGAACCAGCGCAGTTGCGCGCGGCCGTGACAAGCGCGGGCGGAACAACAGCTGCTGCGGTGAACGTATTTGAACGCGGCGAATTCGTGGCGTTGGTGGCGGCGGCTATGGAAGCCGCGCGCGCGCGCAGCGCGGAACTCGGGAAGTAAGACGGGCGACTCCAGCTCGATCGCGAATCTCGACATGCCCCGCCGGCACGCGTCACGAACGAATATGGATAGCGAAGCCAGAAGCGGCGTATTCAAGGGGACGCGAGCGGCGCATCGCATTGCGTACGGAGCGCAAGCCGGATGCGGTCATGGGGTGCTTCTGCAGTTCAAGGAGAAGCGTGGTTTCAAACAACGTGGATTCGGTCCAGTCGACTTCTTCGCGGAAGCCGGAAACCGCCACGGCGCCTGATGTGCGCAGGAACTTTCGTATGCGCGCCGGAGGCATGGCGATGGTGCGACATCCGCCGAAGTGGATGACTTTACCCTTGCATTTCCCGGCCAAAATCTCTTCGAGGCGATCAATATGCATCTTCTCGTCGGGTCGACGCATGTCGCCCGGCAGGAGCAATCCGCGCCGGGAATGCATGGCGAGCCAAAGAATTTCGAAGCCGGTGTGTCGCTCCTGAAACCACTTGCGCAAGTAATGCTCAAGCTCCGCGCGCGTTGCAACATCGCGATGGATGTATGCCACGTGGTAGTCCGAAGAACGAAGCAGTTCGAGCGCCGGCCGAACGCTCACTGTGGAGCGCAGGCCAAACCATTCGGACTCGAGGCAGAAGACGCCTTTGCGATAGACGAGCACGCGGGGATCTTAACGCGCGGAGCGGAGCGGCGTATCTGCCGCGCGCAAAGTCCGCGAGGCACGCGCTCAAAAGTCGCGGCGACGGAACAGGAACACGCAACCGCCGAGCATCACTGCTTCAAACATCAAGCTCGTGCCGATTGTCCAGAACGCTCCCTTGCGGGACTCTGCGTCATCGTAAATCGCTTGCTCAAATTCCTTGCGCTTCACGCGACTGCTGCCGAAGAAACGCATCTCGTCTTCTTCCTTCGCTGGCGGTCGAAAGTTGGATTGTTTCACAAGCGTGCGCGAAAGCCAGTCTGTGGTTTCGTTGGTCTTGGGCAGCACGGTAATGAGTGCATATGCAGGCCAATATCCGGAATTCCAACGGCTAGCAGAGATCGTCTCGCTCGCGAGCTCGACACGGAGTTTGTCGACATCTGCGTCGGCATTTTTCTCAAGGCGCGAGGCGATGGTTCGTTCGATCGCGGTGACTTCCATGGTGGACGCGATGCGCCCCGAGTTGAGGAATTGCTCGGCTTTTTGCGCTGCGAAGAGGGCGAGCCAGAAGACCAGTGTCAACAGCAGGCTTGCCACGGTGCTGCGCGTGAGCACGCCCATGAGTGCGCAGAAGCAGTAGAGGTAACTGAAGAACACCACCACTACTGGAATGGCGAGGAAGAGCCCTGGCTCCCAGACGCCGCCGCGGATGCCGATCACAAGAAAGCTTGCGATCACAAAGACCGCTGCTTGGAATCCTGCAAAGAACAAGCCTGTCACCCAGCGCGTCAAGAAGAGCCGCGAGCGAGTGATCGGCTTGGAAAGCATCATGTCGATCGAGCCGTTGGCGATCAGTTCTGGCACGATGCTGGCGGTGGAGATCAGCGCAAGAATGGCCGCGAGCCATGTGAGCCAGATGTTGATTCCCAAGTTCTGGAAGATCAACTTGTAGAAGAGGTCGCGCGGGAAGAACAGCGTGTTCACAAATTTGCTGTTGAAGTGGAAGCCGAGCGCGGAGACACCCGTTTCATCAAGGCCAAGTGCGCCAACGATGGCGACGACCAAGGCACTGATGACCATTGCGAGCCAAAAGAGTTTGCGCGAGTTGAGGTCGCGATATGCGTCAAGAAAGATGGCGAAAGTCTGCGTCATGAACGAACCTCCGGCGGGGTGCGCGGCGGCGCGAGAGGTGCGGTGGGAGGTGCGGCAAGAGGCGCAGCAGACGGCCGTTGCGCGCCGGGCATGGCGCGACCGCGTTCGTCAATCACGCTGCGAACGAAGAGATCTTCGAGCGTTTCGCGCGCGCGTTCGACCCGGGTAACAGTGGCGCCGGCAGCGCGAAGAGCATCGATTGCAGGCTGAATGATGGCCGCATCGCGCGTGGGGATCGCGAACGTTCGCAGGGTGGGATCGGTGCTTGAGACGAGACCAACGACCGGACCAACAGCGGTGACCACCATGTCGGGCGCATGAAGCGCTTCGATTTCGTAACGGTGACTTTCCTGCGTGAGCTCCTCAATGGTGCCCTGCGCAAGCGTGGTGCCTTGGTTGATGATGGCCACGCGGTCGGCAAGCATCTCCACTTCGCTCAAGAGGTGACTGTTGACGAGGACCGTGCGACCTTGGCTACGGAGGCGCAGAAGCATGTCGCGAATTTCGCGGCGGCCGACTGGGTCGACGCCATCGGTTGGTTCGTCAAGGACCACTAGTTCCGGGTCATTGATGAGGGCGGCGGCGATACCGATCCGCTGCTGCATGCCCTTGGAGTAGGTGGTGACGCGGCGGTTGCCCCATTCGCGCATGCCGACGAGTTCAAGCAGCTCCTCGGTGCGAGGGCGCCGAACCGCACGGGGAACCTTACCCAGCGCGCCAAAGAAATCGATCACTTGCCGGCCAGTGAGGTACTGCGGAAATCGGTGATGTTCGGGCAGGTAGCCGATGCGCGACAGCACGGACTGCGTGCCGACCGGCTGGCCGAGCACCGTGCCGCGCAGCGAGGTGGGGCGCACGACGGTCATGATGATCTTTACGAGCGTGCTCTTGCCGGCGCCGTTTGGCCCGAGGAGCCCAAAGATCTCGCCCGCCTGCACGGCAAGCGAAACCCCGCGCAGCGCTTGGACGCCGCCGCGATAGGTTTTAGTGACGTCATGAAGATCAATTGCGAGCATCAGGACGGCAATCGTAGACAGACCTACCATCCCGCGCATGCACGCTGGACTTCGCGATTTCATTTCTGCACTCGAACAGGCTGGTGAACTCCACCGCGTGACCGCGGAGGTGAACCCACAACTTGAAATTACTGAGATCGCCGATCGCGTCAGTCGTATGCCTGCATTGGAAAGCGCTGGTGCTCGCGACTTCGATCCGGCGATGGCCGCCATGGGTGGACGCGCCCTGCTCTTTGAACGCGTCACTGGCAGTGACTTCCCGCTCGCCATCAATCTCTGGGGCAGCTATCGCCGCATGGAACACGCGCTTGGCTGTGCCGCCGATCCGCGCGGAATCGCATCCATTGGCGCTCGCATTGCAAGTCTCACCAAGCCGGTGCCGCCACGCACCGCGCGCGAGTTTCTTGCCAAGGCGCGCGAGTTTGCACCACTTCTCAAGATTGGCCCCAAGCGCGTTCGCCGCGGACCGTGCCAAGAAGTAGTGAAACTCACCGAGCGCAATGAAGTGGATCTCACGCGCCTTCCCATCATCAAGTGCTGGCCACTTGACGGCGACCCCACTGCGGTTGGATTTCCAATCGATGCGCGCGCCGCTGGCACCGCCGCAGGCTCTGGCCGCTACATCACGCTTGCTGGCATGCACACCGTCCATGCTGATGACCGCGACGCTGCGCGCCCCGCCAGTCACAACATCGGCATGTACCGCAGCCAGTTGCTCGGGCCAACATCGCTTGCCATGCATTGGCACATGCACCACGACGGCGCCTCGCACTGGCGCAGTTGGAAGAAACTCGGGCAGCGCATGCCGATCGCTATCTGCCTCGGCGGCGAAAGCGTCATGCCTTACGGCGCCACCGCCCCGCTGCCGCCTGGCATCAGCGAACTACTGATGTGCGGTTTCTTGCATGGGCGCGGCATACCCTTAGTGCGCGCCAAGACCGTGCCGCTGTGGGTGCCCGCGAATTCGGAAATCGTGATCGAAGGTTGGGTGAGCACTGAATGCGGC
>CANJHD010000084.1 GCA_947474065.1 Planctomycetaceae bacterium | reverse complement strand
ATTCGAACGCCTCTACGCAGTGCCCGGTCGTGACGATCTGATGATGCGCACCAACGGCGCGCTCTACGCGGTGTTCAGCCAGTCCGCTTACATCCGCGACCCACAGAAGAAGGGCGCGCTGAAAGCAGTCGTCCCCGCGGCAACGATCTTCTATATCGGTCGCCCTGATTTCCGAGTGATCCCGAGTACCGGCGTTCGTGATGTCAACTTCATTCATGACGACCACGGCGATTACTCCAAGCGACCATCGACGGCCATGACCAGCATGAACGGCGTGCAGCGGATGGATGGAACGCCGATTGATGGACGCGCTGCAGTCGCGCAATCAGCGCGTATCGATGGCCGAATCGACGCACCCGCGACGGCCAAGGCTGTGCGCACACCCGACGAAGACATTTCGTATCCCGCGCGCTCCCCTGAACCCATGGGTCCGCCATCGCCGGATGCTGGGGACCGATCAGCCGCTCCTGTGCCGCGTGCCTCGCAACCCGGCTTCAGCGACCGCATCGATGAACTCATGCGCCGCGCCAAGAAGGCGCAGTAGCACCACGTGCGCTTCCGAACTGTTTGCATGACGATCGCGCACGCCGGAGATTGGTGCATTGGCACGTCTTCGCGTCCCATCCCGCACCCTTCCGCTCGCGTTCTCTTCGCGCTCCTCGCCTCATGCGCTGTTGCATTCTTCACGCCCATCGCCGCGGCGCGTGATATCCGCCCGCGTTTCGACTCCGTCGTCTGCATACCTGGCGGCGTGGCGGCCATCGCCTTAGAACGCACCGCGCTATCAGAGTGGCCTGCTCGCATTCCAGTCAAGATTGGCTCGCTGCAATCGCAAGCGACGCTGGTATTGATCGCGCCGCGCGCTGATGATGGATTGCGATCATGGACGCGTGCGCCAGCGCAGGTCGACGTTTCGCTGGTCTCTGAACTTCCTGAAACGCCAGCGCCAGAGACGCTCGGCGGCATCTTTGCCATGGTTGAGCTTCCAGCGTCAGGTGAAGGTTCTATCGAAATTGGCGGCGTCGCAGTGACTGCCCATTGGCTGCCCGCGCCGAAACGGGTGCGCGCGGACGCGCCGGTGTTGTTTGTTCCGGCCACCATTTCCGATGATCGCCCTGACCCCAACACGCCATTCGAATTTTGGCGTTGGGCATTGATTGCTGAACGCCAAGGTGCGCGCATCGGTGAGCCGCGCGGAGGCGCTGCTGAAAAACTCTGGGCGCGCCATGTGCAGAGTTTGTGGCTCGGTGCGCTCGAACGCGTGCGCGGCGCGAGCGCGGGTGTTCACGCGGAACTTTCCGACCTCTTGGCCGGCGTTGTGGAGGACCGGGAATTCGCGCGTTCGGTTGCCGCGTGGGTGGTACGCCCCGAGGATTTGCGAGCGCTGCTCGCGTTGCTTGTAGATCACCAACGCAACGACGCCGAGGTCGTGGAGGCGGCACTCACGTGGGCGCGTGGTCGTTGGGTTTGCACCATGTGGGTTGAAGAGGATTGCGGCGATCGCATTGGGCTTGCTGTTGCTAACCCCACCTCCGGCGAGCGCATTGTGCATCTTTCCTGGACTGGATCTGCTGGCGAGTCGATCACTTCTGCGCTGGTTCTTCCGCCGCATCGAATCACGCGCGCGGGGGTTGATCGTCCGCCGCTTCAGCCAAGTACCGACGCGTACAACAACGAACGTTCGCGCAGTGAATCGCTTGAAGCAACCGATGGTGAAGCGCACATGAAGTTGACGGTCGGCGGGCGCGAATATCCCGTGCGACCGCCGATGCTTTCGTTTGGAACATTCGTGCCGCCGCTTTCACTCGCGGATGTTCAGTCCTCATCTATTGAGCCGATTGCGCCCGCGTGGCAAACGTCGGCATCGCTGCGCTACCGTGCTGATCACTGGGAATTATTTGTTGAAGCGTTCCGCCCGAGCGGCACGCCCGCGCCTGAACTTGACGAATTGATTGTGCGCATCGGCGATCCGGAGATGCCAAGCCGCGTCTTACGCGTCACGGGCGATGGAGCGCTTGATATGAGGTCGGGCGCTGATGACAGTGTTGCCGTTGGTTTCATGGCATGGAACGATCGATGGCGTGCGCGCATAGAGATTCCTGAGGTGTGGCTTGGCACGGCAACCCCCGGCGCGCGGCCGCTGTTGCTTTCGGTGGAGCGCATTCCAGGGCCCGCGCAGCCGCGACAGGCTGCTGGTCTTTCGCGCCCGGCGTGGTTGCCAAGTGCACCGCCAATCCTCGTTGATTTAGGACTCTGGAGCAACTTGGGTCGCTGAAGTATCAAGCGGCAGGATGCGATCTATACTCGCGCTTCGATGCACGAAGAACCGCACGAACCGCAGCCAGAATTGCATCCATCGCCAGCGCCGGAAGCGGGCGGCGATGTAGCGGCCAGCGAGGCTGTTGTAGCAATCGATGAGTCCGCGGATCATTCAGCGCATGCGCAGCCCATGGATGCGAACATCGAAGCCGAGCCAGCGCGCAAGCCGCGCGTTATTGCGCTTCTGAATCAGAAGGGCGGGGTGGGTAAGACCACCAGCACCGTCAACCTTGGCGCTGCATTTGCGCGCTACGGGCAGCGTGTCTTGCTTGTTGACCTTGATCCGCAATCAAATCTTTCGCTGCACTTCGGCGTAGAGAGTGGGCCGGAGCAGCGCACGATTCGTGATCTGCTTCTTGACCCAACATGTCGCATTGAAGACGCTGTGCAAACGGCGCGCCCCGGGCTCGATTTCATTCCCGCGGTCACTGAATTGGCATTAGTAGAAGGCGAACTCGCGCAGCAAGAGGGAATGCAAACCGTGCTGCGCTCGAAGTTGGAGCCTGTCTACGGAAATTACGACGTAGTGCTGCTTGATTGTCCGCCGAGTTTGGGCGTACTCAGTGTCAACGCGCTCACTGTTGCAGATGAAGTGTTCGTGCCAATGCAGGCGCATTACTTACCACTGCGCGGTCTTGAGAAACTCTTGCAGACAGTTCATCTGATTTCGCAGGGTCTCAATCCAACCATTCGCGTCACTGGCATTCTGTTGTGCATGCATGATGGCTCATCAAGCCACGCGCGCGCGGTGATTGGCGAAATCGAATCACAGCTCGCGCAATTCCGCGGCATGGATGTTCCGTGGTCGACTGCCACCGTGCTTGACCCGCCAGTGCGCCGGAATATCAAGCTTGCCGAGGCGCCATCATTTGGCCAGACCATCTTTGATTACGCCCCGCATTGCCCAGGAGCGGACGACTATCGACGTATCGCGGAGCAGTTGCTCGCCGGCTGGGGATTGCCGCACACCACATTTGACGGCGCTGGTCATGGGAGTGATGGCGGCGATGCGGCACCTAGTCCAAAGCGCAAGCGCAAGTCTGCAAAGCGCGTGAAGCGCGAAGTTTCCGCGGCGGTCAAGAAGTCTGGCAAATCGAAGAAGGTAAACCCGACTTCCAAGGGCAAGAAATCGCCGAAGATCGCGAAGGCAACGAAGACCACGAAGTCTTCCAACGTGGCGAAGTCTTCCAAGTTGGCGAAGATTTCCAAGGTCACCAAGTCATCCAAGTTGGCGAAGTCTTCAAGCGCAGCAAAGTCTTCAAAGTTATCCACGACAAAGAAGTCCGCGGCCGCACAAATGACCATCCGTACAAAGAAGTCCACGACGAATCATTCTTCGCGTCCAACCAAATCACCCAAGGCTCCGAAGCCTGCACGGTCGAAGCAGATGCGAGTTGCCAAGCAAACCAAGAGCATCCGTCGTCCATTGCGTTCCGGCGGCTTGAGCCTTTAACGCGCCCATGACGGAACGCTTCCCGCCGCCAATTGGCTCGCCCGCAGCGCTTGCGCTCCGCAACACCCGAATCGTGTGGCTGATCCTGCTGTTGTGCGTGCTCGTCACAACGTTGTGGCCGCGCCTTGCGATCGGTTCCGGTGAATCGCCGATCGACAAGTTTCTTCATGCCGCAGCATTTGGCGCATTAACCGGGCTGTTTCTGAACACGCGCTGGCTGCGTTCACTCTGGTGGTCTCTTGTAGCCATGGCGGCACTCGGAGCGGTCGACGAAACATTGCAGATGATTCCGCAGCTCGGTCGTTCGGCTGATCTCGATGACTGGGTTGCCGATGTGATTGGCATTGCTATCGCCGCCGCATTCTGGATGGCTTCGCGACCTGTTGGTATCGGCGCAGCGCGGCTGATCGGTCAGCGTCGCAGCATTGCTGCTGATCTGCTCTTGGCGCGACCGACCGCATGGCTGCACTTCGCCACCGTTGCCGCGCTTGGTTTCGCAGCCGGCGCGCCGCTCGGTGTGTTGCTTGATTCGTGGTTCATTCGCAAGGGTCCGCAGCCGTGGCAGTACGGATTCATCGGCGGCTTGTTGGGGATGGCGCTTGGTGTGCACGCCTTGTGGGAAGCTGGAGTCCGCGCGCACCTTCGCCGCGCAACTCATCAGCAGCCGTGCCTTGCCTGTGGAACATGCGCATCAGCAACGAACGCCACGGCGAATGATTCATCCACAACCGCGGCCGCCACGATTTCCATCGCCACCACGACTTCTCCCACCCCATGCGGGTGCTGCGGCAACCCACGCCGCGCCATTGACTGGGCACCGGTTGCGCCGTTACTCGGAAGCGATGAACTCGCCGCATGCCTTGTGCCGATCCTCTTGTCGATCATCGCACTCGTCACTTTCAGCGTTGCCTTCATCGCCATCGTCACCGCGCTTCGACTTCGCAGTGATTTCATATTGCGCGCAGACACTTGGTATCAGATGTTGCCCGCTGATTCACGCATTCTTGGTGACATCGCAGTGGTGGCACTCATCGGAGCGTGTGGTCTTTGGGCATGTAGGCGCCGTATCGCAGCGCGCATGGATCGCTGCGGCGCGTCGTGCCTCACGTGTGGATTTGATTTGCGCGCCACCGCTCCCGAAGCATCTGCTGGAACATGCCACGAATGTGGTGGCGGATTTGTCCGTGTTTCGTAAATGACGCGCGCGAAACATCCGCGATTGTTACGCGCCGCGCGATCACTATTCCCCCGCACCCCCGCTCACGCACTACGATTCCACCATGTCACGCACTGCGATCATTGGCGCTGGTCTTGCTGGTCTTTCGTGCGCACACGCGTTGCAAAAACGCGGCGTCGATTGGACCATTTTTGAGGCATCCGATGCCGTGGGCGGTCGCGTTCGCACAGACATAGTTGATGGATTTCGGCTCGATCGCGGCTTTCAGGTGTATCTCACTGCATACCGCGCAGCAGGCGAACTGCTCGAATACGCGCCGCTCAACTTCCGCACATTTCGGGCGGGCGCGGAAGTCTTTGACGGCCGTGGTTTCACCCAAGTTTCACATCCGTTGCGCCATCCACTGGCTGCTATCCGTGGGCTTGCAGCGAAGCCCGGTATGGCACTTGATTTCGCGCGCCTTGCGCCGATGGCACTTGATGCCGTTCGCCATCCAATCTTGAAACCAGGAGTTGCTGCTGGCAGCACGCTCGATGAACTCCTGCGCATGGACCTTGGCCTAGCAACGGTGGACGGCTTTGTGCGTAGTTTCTTTGGCGGCGTGTTTCTTGACCGCTCCCTCGGCACTGATTTCAGTCAGTTCCAATACATCTTCTCCACATTCGCGCGCGGGCAGACCGTTGTGCCTGCGCTTGGAATGGGCGAGATTCCGAAGCAGATGGCAGCATCATTGCCAGCCGAGCGCATTCACCTGCGTTCACCGGTGATCAACATTGCACATCGCGGTCGCGTGTTTGCGGTGCGCACCACAAGTGGCGACGAATCAATCTTCGATGCGGTTGTGCTCGCCACTGATATGTCTGCCGCACACGCGCTTGATTCCCGCGTGACAGCGCGCGCCTGGTGCCCCAACGTCACCTTCTACTGGGCCTGCGATCACGGACGATTGCCCGCGCCGCTGCACCAACCGACGCTCTTTCTGGACGGCACTGGCGATGGCCCTGTGAATCACGCGGCGTGCCTCTCAAGCGTTGCGCCGGAATACGCGCCGCCCGGTCAGTCGCTCGTTGCGCTCACGATGGTCGATGTCGATTGGGCCGTGGAAAGTATGTCGGGCCTCAGTGCGCGGATGGTGCTGCAAATGGAGCGCTGGTTCGGCACGGGCGCCATGCGTGGTTGGCGACTTCTTCGCGTGGATCGCATTTTGCGCGCCCTGCCGCGGCAGCACACAGCAGACATTCATGCACGACCGTCAACTGAGATTGATGACGGCATGTTTGTAGCCGGCGATCACGTGACCGATGGTTCCATTGATGGCGCCGTCCGCAGCGGCACCCTTGCTGCCGAAGGCGTGTTGCGCTGGATCAACCGCTGACCGGCGCAGGCGCAGGCACCACAACAGGCACCACAACCGGCTCCGCGGTCGCCGCAGGCTCAGCAGCCTTCACCGCTACCTCTGATGTCACCGTCAACACCGCCGTTGACATCTTCGGCTGCAAGCCGTTCTGAATAATCTCCACCGACACCGTTCGATTGTCCTTGCGGTAGGTGAAGCTCGCGGTCGCTGCGCTCAAAGTCTGCGATGCAAGTTTCCATCCCGCCTGGTCAAAGCGCGACATGGTCTCCTCGGCGCGAGCGTTCAGATTGGTGATCGGTCCCTTATAGGAGAACTGGCCGGCGGTCACGCGTCCTTCAGATTGGCGCAGACCGGTGGTGTCGCGGGGAACCATGCCAGGAACCTGGGGCAAGTCAGATTGCAGCACTGTGTCCGGCTCGGCGGCGCAACCGGTCAGCCATACGGCAGCCACGGCGATGGCAAGCAGGGGGATGGTTGCGGTTGTGCGTCGCATCTGTCCGATACAAGGTAACCGCGACGACCGCCGCGCGCACAACCATGGGTCGAGGATTCGAACGTCACGCTCGCACCTTCACGGTGCTCACCTTCATCAGCCGCATCACGGGCTTCGCCCGGGACGCGCTGCTAGCCCGCGTCTTCGGTGCCGGCGCGGTGATGGACGCGTTCAATTTCGCCTTCCAAGTTCCCAACCTGTTCCGCCGCCTGTTCGGCGAGGGCGCGCTCACCGCCTCGTTCCTGCCCGTCTACACCAAGCTTGACCGCGACCACCCAGAGACCGCGCGCCAATTCGCGGGGCTGATGCTGGCGCTGCTTGCGGTGCTGCTCTCCGGCGTGACCATCGTCGGCGAGATCGCCCTGTACTTCATCCACGATATGAGCGAATCGCCGATGCTGGGCATTCAGCTCTTGATGGTGATGCTGCCGTACATGCCGCTCGTATGTTTGGTTGCGCTGGTCGGCGCCATGTTGCAGACGCACGGCAAGTTTGGTCCGAGCGCGGCAAGCCCGATCATTCTGAATATCTCGATTGTGGCAGCCGCGTTCTACGGCAGTTACTACGCGGTGAACGCCGGCGTGACCGAGCACTTGGAGCCGGTGCCGCACATACAGATAGTGGCATGGAGCGTGATCGTGGCTGGCCTGTTGCAACTTGCATGGAGCCTGTGGTCACTGCGGCACCATCGCATTCGGCCGCACTTGGATATGAAGCCCAACTGGCCACACATGAAGGAAGTGCTTTACAAAGCGCTCCCCATGCTCTTGGGCCTGGGCATCTTCCAAGTAAATACCTTTATCGATGGCTTGGTTGCTAGCTATCAAACGATGGTTGGACCAACCATCTTTGGCGTGGACTATCCGCTTCCGCCTGGCAGCATGACCGTCTTGAGTTACGGTCAGCGCCTCTACGAATTCCCACTCGGCGTATTCGGTGTAGCAATTGCCACGGCCATCTTCCCTGCACTTGCGCGCGAGTCAAACGATCCAGATCGATTCATGGCAACGCTGCGCCGCGGCATGCGGCTGAGTTTCTTCATCGGCTTTCCCGCAAGCGTTGGCCTGGTGCTGGTGCGCGAGCCGCTCGCTGCGGCGATCTTCCAGGGCGGCAAGTTCAGCCACGAAGATGTACAGAAGGTGGGATTCGTGCTTGCGATGTACGCACCAGCCATTTGGGCGTACTCCATGCAGCAACTCTCTACGCGCGCGTTCTACGCACTGGGCGACAGCGTGTCCCCGGTGAAAGTCAGCGTGTGGATGGTGGCGCTCAACTTTGCGTTGAACATGATTCTGATTTGGACCCCGCTCGGCGTTGGCGGGCTTGCACTGAGTACGGCGATTGCGGCGATCGTGCAGATCATCATCATGACGCGGATCATGCATAAGCGCATGGGCAGCATCATGGATCGCGAGACGCGTGCCTCATTCGCGCGCACCGTGGCCGCAAGTGCCGCCATGGCAGGCGTCGCTGGTCTTGCGTCCCTTGCGTTTAGTGGTCATGACACCTGGCTCTGGAGTGTTGCTGCCACGCTGGTGCTTGCGGGTCTCGGAATCATCACCTACATGGCAGCCGCTCGTCTCCTCAAGATGCCCGAACTCGGCTGGGCCATCCGCGGCAAATAGGTGCCGTTCACCACTGTCCCCAATTACGCCCCCGCCGACCGCCACGCCCCCGTCTGCGCATCGCGCTCCACGCGCCGATATACCGTGTCGCGCTCCACCGCCGTGAATCCCGCCTCGCGGATCGCGCGCGCCAAATCACCAACACTGGTCTCTTGGTGATTGCCTTCACCGACCGCCTTGGTGATGTCGTACCACACCACCGTGCCGTCAATGTCATCAGCACCCGCTTGCAACTCAAGCTGCGCCATCGGCAACGTCTGCATGATCCAGAACGCCTTTACGTGCGGGAAGTT
>CANJHD010000083.1 GCA_947474065.1 Planctomycetaceae bacterium | reverse complement strand
CGATCGATGACATCCCAATCGTTGGTGGGAAGAACGCCTCTCTTGGGGAGATGATCCAAACACTCAGTTCCCTCGGCGTACGCGTGCCGAGTGGATTTGCAACAACAGCCGATGCATTCCGGCTGCATCTGCGCTTCGCCGGACTACAGGACTGGATCTATGCGCGACTTGCAACGGTTGATGTGACAAATGCACGCGCGTTGGCTGCGGCCGGTCAAGAGATACGTCAGCGGATCGTGGCTGCCCCGCTGCCAGCCGACCTTCGCGCGCAGGTGCTCGCCGCCTACCGCGCACTGACGGCCGCGTGCGCCAAGCCAGTGGACGGCGCAGTGCCACTGTGGCTTGATGTTGCGGTTCGATCCAGCGCCACTGCGGAAGATCTACCAACGGCATCATTTGCAGGTCAGCACGAAACATATCTCCATGTTCAGGGACCCGAAGCGTTGGATACTGCGATCCGCCAGTGCATGGCTTCGCTCTTCACTGATCGCGCCATTGCGTACCGCGTGCAGAACAAGTTCGATCACCGCTCGGTGGCACTCTCGGTGGGCGTCCAGCAAATGGTCCGCAGTGATCTCGGCTGCGCTGGCACGATGTTCACCTTGGACACAGAGAGCGGCTTCCGTGGCGTAGTGATGATTGATGGATCCTGGGGGCTCGGGGAGACAGTAGTCAAAGGGCGCGTGAATCCCGATGAATTCTGGATCCACAAGTCAACTGCAATGGCGGGGTTTCCGTCCGTCATCCGCCGACAACTTGGGCGCAAGACTGTGAAACTCATTTATGCGAGCGAAGGTTCAAGTCTTGGAGCCACCGTGGTCGAGGCACCTGTATCCAAGGAAGATCAAGCACGCTTTGTACTGACGAATGATGAGGTACTCACGCTCGCTCGCTGGGGCGTGCAAGCCGAGCAGCAGCACGCCGCGCGCCTGACCGCTGCAGGCACTTCGACGGGATTGCCGCCGACTGGACCAGCCATCGATTTGGAATGGGCAAAGGATGGACAAACCGGCGAACTGTTCATTCTGCAGGCTCGACCTGAGACCGTGCATTCCCGCCCAAAGACAAGCGGATCGTTGGAAGTGTTCCGCCTCAGTAGCAAGGAGAAACCACGACCCGTCCTCACTGGTAAGAGCGTTGGTGCGCGCATCGGAAGCGGACCGGTGCGGATCATCCGCTCAAAGGCGGACCTGCCGACGTTTCAACCGGGCGAGGTGTTGGTGGCCGCCATGACGGACCCCGACTGGGAGCCAGTGCTGCGCAATGCGGCGGCGGTGGTGACCGACCACGGCGGCCGAACCTGCCACGCGGCGATTGTCTCACGCGAGATGAATTTGCCGTGCGTAGTTGGAACCGTGAACGGGACCACCGCGCTGCGCGAAGGACAAGTGGTCACCGTCTCATGCGCTGGAGGCGATGTTGGTCATGTCTATGACGGCGCGGTGCCGTTTGAACACAGTGAGTTCGATCCGGCATCGCTTCCCGAAACGCGGGTGCCGCTCATGCTCAACATGGCCGATCCCGGGCACGCATTCCGCCTGTGCCAGCTGCCGTCAGCAGGCGTGGGTCTGATGCGCATTGAGTTTCTGGTGTCAAACTGGATCGGAGTGCATCCAATGGCATTGGCGCATCCCGATCGCGTGCCCGACCCGGCAGTACGTGCAGAGATCGAACGCCGCGCGGCCGGACATGCATCGCTGCGTGCATTCTTCGTTGATCGGCTTGCAGAGGGAATTGCGCAAATCGGCGCGGCGTTCCATCCGCGACCAGTGATTGTCCGCTTCAGTGACTTTAAGACAAACGAGTATGCCGGTCTCTTAGGCGGCGCACCGTTCGAACCAAAGGAAGACAATCCGATGATTGGATTCCGCGGCGCTTCGCGCTACTACGACGACCGCTATCGCGAGGGTTTCGCCATGGAATGCGAGGCGCTGTTGCGGGTGCGCGGAACGATGGGTCTGAAGAATGTCATCGCCATGGTGCCGTTCTGTCGCACACTCGGCGAGGGGCGCGCGGTGTTGGGAGAAATGGCCAACAACGGTCTGCGCCGCGGCGAAGACGGAATGCAGGTGTATGTGATGTGCGAAATCCCGAACAACGTGATACTTGCCGAGGAGTTCTGCACACTATTCGACGGTTTCTCCATTGGCTCTAACGACCTCACGCAACTGACGCTTGGTATCGACCGCGATTCGGATGTGCTCGCTCCGCTCTTCGATGAGCGCGACCCGGGCGTGAAGAGGCTGATCGAACAGGTGGTGCGTGTGGCGCATTCCAACGGTCGCAAAGTGGGGATCTGCGGCGAGGCGCCGAGTAACTATCCAGACTTTGCCGAGTGGTTGGCGAACATCGGGATTGATTCAATGTCACTGAACGCGGACTCGCTGCCGACGGTGGCACGGCAAATCGCCGTCGTCGCACAGCCGCCGATCGATGTACCCGGAAGCAACCCCGGATGAAGGTCACTGTGTTCGGCACCCGTGAGTACGACCGCGCATCGCTCGAAGCAGCGAATGTCGGCGGAATGCATGTGTTGGACTTCGTCACCGACGGACTGAACGCGCGCACCGCCGCTCGTGCGCGCGGAGCGGGCGCGGTCTGCACATTCGTCAATGATCGTTTGGACGCAGCCGTGCTTGAAGCTGTCTATGCAAGTGGCGCGCGACTGGTGGCACTCCGATCAACCGGCTACGACAATGTGGATCTCGTCGCCGCAAAGAAACTCGGGCTGACGGTGCTCCGAGTTCCGGCGTACTCGCCCAACGCGGTGGCCGAACACGCGATCGCACTGATCATGGCGCTCAACAGAAAGACGCATCTAGCCAATGCGCGCGTTCACCGACAGGACTTCACGCTTGAGGGACTGGTAGGGTTTGATTTATTTGGAAAGACCGTGGGCGTGGTCGGTACGGGAAGGATCGGCGTTGTGGCGGCGCGGATTCTTGGTCAAGGATTCGGCTGCAAAGTGCTCGCTACCGATCCCGTTCCTTGTTCCGCATGTATGGAAATGGGAGTGCGGTATATGGAACTCGCTGAACTGCTCGCCGCCGCCGATATTGTCACCCTGCACTGCCCACTCGACTCCGGCACTCGGCACCTCATAGATGGCGCAGCGCTGAACCGGATGAAGCCCGGGGCAATGCTCGTCAACACAAGCCGCGGTGCGGTACTTGACACGCAGGCGGCAATCGCAGCACTGGACTCGGGAAAGCTCGGAGCACTTGGGCTTGATGTCTATGAAGGCGAAGCAGCCCTCTTCTTCCGAGACCTGTCAGAGCAAGTCCTCGCCGATGAGACATTCAGAAGGCTTCTAGCGTTTCCGAATGTCATCGTGACCGGTCACCAAGCATTCCTCACGCATGAGGCACTCCGCGCCATCGCGGAGACCACCATCCGGAATCTCACTGACTTTGAGCGCGGTGATCCGTGCCCCGACAACCTCGTACCGCCCCATTGAATTCATTTGTGTGGCGAAGTACTCGTGTCACCAGCGCGCCGCCGCTGCTCCGGTGTTGAGTGTGGCATCAATCGGAATGCTCATGTGCATGCGCACCAGACTGTTGGCAAGCATCACTGAGTTGATATCACGATGCTCCGCCCATGCGGCACTCGCCTGCGCCGCGGGTGTGCACCAGAAGTCCTCAATGTGCTCAATGAACGGCAAGTAGCGCGTCATGGAGTCCAAGCGCGAAAGCAATGATGCCGCGCTCACCGCCCCACCGAATCTGTCTGGCCGACTCCGTACCGCCTCACGCATCGTTTCTATTGCCTGCAGACCGATCGAAAGACCAAGCTCGCGGAATGCCAAACGCTTCTCAAACGGAAGCGTCAACTCGCTGCTACACATGTAGTCCTCCAAACTGCGCTGCATGTCAGCCACGAGATGCGTTAACAGGCGGTCAAATGGCATGTCTCCAGAAGCGATCAACTCAACCAACTGGCTTGCTTCGCCGAGCAGACCTCCAATGCTGAGCGGATCGGCAGTAGCCCACACCGCGTCATTTCCACAGACGCGGCGCATGACCGCAATAGCATTATCCAAGCCAAGTGAATTCGAACCAAAGTGGCGCTCCGTGGATTGCAATCTGCAGAACGAAACGAATCCATCAAGCGGATCGAGTTGCCCCATGAACGGCACGAGCGGTCGCGACAGGTCAATACTCATCTTCCAACACATTCGCTGCATTGCACCGGGGCGCGGCAGATTGACGAAGGCCGCGAATGCAGTCATGGCCAACTCGGTCGCTTGAGCGTTCCACTTTGGGTCGCCTGTTTCCCGAGAAAGCAAGCTCAGCGCATGCATCCACTTGGTGAGGTAGTGAAAGTACTGCCCGTCACGCTGCCACTCAAGCCGCTCATCGAGCGGGTCACCCGCTCCGCGCTCGGGCAACGGCTTACCAATTCGAAGCCCGCCGGCCGTGGGTCGACTTTCGCCCTCGGACTTGCTGAGCCCGCTGATCCAGCCCGTGCGACGATCATCCCGACGGTGGCAGCCAAGGACATGATGCACAAGATCAACGAGGTGCACTGCGCGATTCAAGTATTCCTGATTGCCCGTGCTCCGCCGCAGCGCGAGAAATGTGATCACTGCAAAGGCATCAGTCCATAGATAACGGCTTGAAGAATCGTTATATCCAACCACTCCGGTGCGTACGGAGAAGTCGTTCATCAGGCTTTCGGCAGATCGGATGTTCGTGTCGTGCATGGGTCACCCCTCACTGACGAGGAGGAGACTGAGCATGACATGGGATGCCTGTCACCGCAACGGGGAAACCACCCCCATCACGCGCGCGAACAATGTTGCCTGTCAGATGCCCTTGACCTTGTTCGCCACGGCTTTACTCTCCACCTCTGCTAAATACTTGCGCGTCGCAGCAGGCAGCAATGTCCACATGCGGATCGCGAAGATCAGGCCGATGATGGTGAACGGGAATAGGAACATCGGCCAGTAGGCCCAACTCTTGGTAGCCAGAATTCCTATGGCAAACGCCTGGATGGCGCTGCCGAGTTTGCTGAATGCATCCGCGATTCCGGTTGCAGTGGCCGCTGCCTTCTTGCCGCCAAAGTCGGCGGTGGCCGTGCCGGACATGATGCTGTGCACGCCGATCACGCCCATCATCGTTCCAATGGCACACACGCCGATGATCCACGGGCGCGCATTCAAGAACATGGCCATGAACGAGCCCGAGACTGCGCCGACGGACTCTGGAGTTGCATTGATCGGTTGCCATACCAGGCTCAGGATCATGGTTCCCGTGGTGGCAAACATGATGCACTGCATCAGCGCAGCCGACGGCGCACGGCGCGATTGGAACAGCCGGTCGCTCATCCATCCGGCCGCGAATCCGCCCGCGATACCAGTGACGCAGCCCCAGAAGCCCCAGTTCTGCGTGACCATTGGCACACCGAGCGGAGTCTCCTTGGCGAACAGCAAGTACCAGTTCAGGATGCCGTCGCGGAGCACGCCAGAGGTGAGTTCAACAACGCCAATCATCAGGATGATTGGGTTACTGAGGATCTTCCAGATCAACTGGAAATAGCTGTACTTCTTGTCGTGACTCTCATCATTTGAGGCGTCATGCGTGTCGAGTGGATCAAATCCTGCTTGGTCCGGAGTGTCCTTCAGAACTGCCACATCAATGAGCGCCCACACAATCATGATCAGTGCAGGAATCACAAAGATCAGCCACAGCGCGGGAACCGTTCGGCCATCAAGAAGAAAGAGTGCATTCAAAATCGTGCGGGTCGCGGTGGGCGTGGCGGGCTGCTCCAACTGCACAGCGTCAGCAATGGCTCGGCCCCAGTCGAATGCGAAGTACACACCCAGTGAGATCAGCGTGCCGAAGATAGCGCCGAAGGTGCCGCGCTCCCGCACAGCGAACCAGTAGCTCTTTACCTTGATGGTGCTCACTGCACCGAAACTCTGGAACAGCATGTTGAGGCTGTAAAGAACAGCGAAAGCCACGCCGAGTTTCATTTGCAGCTTGTCATACATGTACAGGTACAGCGCGCCTGCCATGAAGATATTCATCAGCGCAGAACCAAGCGCGCCAATCAGCATGCCGCGCTTGCCACCCAACTTGTCGACAAGCGGTCCAATGAAGAGCAGGCCAACTGAGTAGGTCGTGGCGCCCGCACTGGCTATGAATCCGAATTCCGATTTAGTCATCAGACCACCCAGGGCAACCGCCGCCACCGTTAGGTTGTAGCGCCCCATGTACAGGAACGAATACGTCATGCCAAGGGGGAACCAATTCACAAAGCGCCGCCACATGAACTTCCGGGTGTGTTTGAGCGGATTCGTCAGGAAATACAGAGTGATGATGTAGGCCAACGCAAGGCTGACCAAGAAGAGCGTCATGAGGGCGGTTCCCGTGAGGAGTGAGCAGGGGTGACAGAATTGGGAGCGTAACTGAAGTCCGCCACGGGTTGCCGGGAGGCCAAATATGGATGAGAACCGGCTCGGATTCGAGCGAATACCGCGAATGCGGCACCTTCATGCTTGCGTGACCCCCGTGCCGGGTTAATCTCTCGGCACCCCATGGTTTCCCCAGTATCCCCACGCGTATCCACGATCGCCGCAGCTATCGCTGTAGCAACCACCGCCGCCCTGTGCGCCAACACTGCGATGGCGGCTGGTACATGGCAAACAATCACGGCCCAGTGCCCGAATGCTTCGGGCGGCGGACTGATGCTGCTATCCGACGGAACCGTGCTCTGCAAGTCGGAGGCCGGCGGGACGGATGGCATCGGCAACATCTGGAATCGACTCACTCCAAACAGCGTTGGCAGTTATGTGGGCGGCAGTTGGTCTGCCATCGCGGCGATGCAGAACACGCGCCTGTACTTCTCGTCACAACTCTTGATGGATGGACGCATGTACGTGGCGGGTGGCGAGTACGGAACCGGCAAACAGGCCGCCGAGGTCTACAACCCGCTCACGAATACATGGACCCCAACGCCCGCACTGGGCGTAAACATTTCCGATGCAAACTCGGAGATCTTGGCAGATGGTCGTGTACTTCAAGCGCTAGTAACTGGCTCGCTTCGTTCCAATCTGTTCTACAACCCGTTGACGAATGCATTCGCCAATGCTGCCTCATGCATCGGCATCCACAATGAGTCTGCATGGGTCAAGTTGCGCGACGGCAGCATCCTGATGGTTGATCGCAACTCGACGGCGTCGGAGCGCTATCGCCAAACAACGAACACGTGGGTAGCGGATGCAACCGTTCCGGTGCCGCTCTATGACCCGTACGGACTTGAGACTGGCGGCGCGGTGCTGCTGCCGGATGGTCGCGCATTCTTCACCGGCTCCACGGGTAAGACAGCGCTGTACTCGCCAGGCATTGCTGGCAGCAACGGCGCCTGGGTCGCTGGCCCCGTGATTCCAGGTAATCAAGGAACCCCAGATGCGCCAATGGCGATGATGGTGAACGGCAAGGTGTTGTGCGCCGTGTCGCCGGTGCCCACAACAGCAGATCACTTTCCGCCGCCCACTTCGTTCTATGAATACGACCCGCTGACAAATGCATTCACGCAGGTCAGCGCTCCAACGGGCGGCACCAGTTCGAACAACCCGGTCTACATCTGGACCTTCCTTTGCCTTCCTGATGGCAAGATCCTCTGCGCACAACAAGGCTCGCGCGTTTATTGGGTGTACACGCCGGACGGCGTTGCCGTGGCAGGTGCCGCACCCGTTGTCTCGTCCGTGATACGTGCCTCGACAGGAGTGTTCTCAATCACTGGCCAGCAATTCAACGGTATCAGTGAGGGCGCCTCATACGGCGACGACTGGCAGATGAACACCAACTATCCAGTGATTCGTCTCGAGCGATCCGGTGCGGTGTATTACGCTCGCACCTTCAACTGGAATAGCACGGGCGTACAAACCGGCGCGTTCGTCACGACAACAGACATGTCTGTGCCGTCAACTTTGCCATTGGGAGCCTTCAACCTGCGGGTAACAGCCAATGGCATTGCATCACTGCCCTGGGTGTTCTGGAATCCGAATCCGAACTGTGTTGCCGACCTCAACCTCGATGGCAAGGTGGATGGAGCCGACCTTGGCATCATGCTTGTCGCTTGGGGTCCTGTGAGTTCAAGCACCGGACCTGGCGACATCAATGGCGACGGCATAACCAACGGCGAGGACCTGGGAATTCTCCTCGCAACGTGGGGCAACTGCCCGGCCTAAGCGTGTGGATGATCAGGCCACCCAACTCACACCGCCACCGCAGCTCCTTGATCAATGATGGCGTTCAGCGTGGCGCTTGGTCGGAGTGCAGCGGTGACTCGCTTGACATCGGGGTGGTAGTAGCCACCGATCTCGATCGCCCTGCCCTGCACCGCATTCAACTCCGCCACGATCTTCTGCTCGTTTGCAGTGAGTTCCGCAGCGATCGGTGCAAAGTGCGCGGCAAGCGCTGCGTCCTTGGTCTGACGCGCAACAGCTTGCGCCCAGTAGAGCGCCAAGTAGAAGTGACTTCCGCGATTATCAAGATCGCCAACCTTGCGAGCTGGACCCTTGTTGTTACGCAAGTACTCGCCGGTGGCAGCGTCAAGCGTCTCCGCAAGGACGGCTGCACGCGCGTTGCCGGTGCGCTCCGCCATGTGCTCAAAGCTTGCGGCAAGCGCCATGAACTCACCGAGGGAATCCCAACGCAAACTGTTCTCCGCAACAAACTGCTGGACATGCTTGGGGGCCGAACCGCCTGCGCCAGTCTCAAAGAGACCTCCGCCATTCATAAGCGGCACAATGGAAAGCATCTTGGCGCTGGTGCCCACTTCAAGAATCGGAAAGAGATCCGTCAGGTAGTCGCGTAACACATTGCCCGTTACAGAAAT